>JAIXOO010000095.1 GCA_027486765.1 Saprospiraceae bacterium | reverse complement strand
TTTTGCAATTTTCTAGTTGAAAGCAAAATGAAGGTACAGAAAAATCAGAAAGCTTTATGGTGTTTTTTGCAATCCCTTGCTGGATTGAAACTGCACACAAATAGCCCCAAATCATCTACTTCACCCTCACAACTCCTCCTACCTTTACACAGCATCAATTAACCTATGTTGATCCAAAATAAAACACCCAATCCGCTCAAAAACTGGCAAGTCCAGCGCGAAAATATCCGCTACCTTGGCCAGGATTTGCAGCGGCCCGAATGTATCCTTACCGAGCCTAATGGCACGGTTTGGTCGGCAGATGCGCGGGGTGGCGTGATGCAATTGAATCCCGACGGTTCTCAAAAATTGATCGCGCCATTTTTTGAACAAGTTGCCGAATCGGCCAATTCCTACGAAAACCGCTACATCCAGGCCCAGGGCTCTTTGCCAAACGGGGTATGTTTTGATCAAAACGGGGATTTCATCATTGCCAACTGGGGCACCAATCACCTCGAACGCATGACGGGAGAGGGCAAAATGAGTACCCTTTTGACCGAGATTGACGGCATATCGTTGGGCAAAACCAATTTCCCCCTGCGCGACAGCAAAGGCCGCATCTGGTTCACGGTAACGACCCGCACCGAACCCTGGTCGGATCAAATCAATACCCGGGCTACCGATGGCTACATTGCATTGATGGACGAGAAAGGGGTACGGATTGTAGCTGACGGTTTTTGTGGCACCAATGAGATCCGTTTTGATGATAAGGAGGAATGGTTGTACGTGGTAGAAAGTACAGGTTGGTGCATCTCGCGCTTGCGGGTACACGCAGATGGGCGTTTGAGTGATCGGGAGATTTATGGCCCTTCACGGTTGAGTGGCTTCCCGGATGGTTTTGCTTTTGACACTTATGGCAACCTCTGGATTACCCTGATTTTCACCGATCAGCTCATTGCACTTACCCCAGATGGGGAGGAATTGATGTTGCTGGACGACAGCACCCCAAGCACTCGGCAGCGCTTGATCGAAGCATACGACGAACGCAGGGTTACCCCCGAAATTCTGGGCGCTACCCAAGGCAGTATTTGCCCCTGGATGGCGAGTTTGAGTTTTGGGGGGAAGGATTTAAAGACGGTTTATTTGGGCAGTTTACGGGGGACGCGGATTCCGTATTTTGAGAGTCCCGTAGCTGGGCAAAAAATGATTCACTGGAAATAAAGTTGAGGAAGGTTGAGGAAGGTTGAGGCTACCGCAGCGATTTTGACAATGGTCTTGCCCAAATCGCTGCGGTAGCCTCAACCTTCCTCAACCATCTCAACCTTCCTAAACCAAAAAATATGCAACGTTTCCTCCATAAAGTCTGCCTCGTCACCGGTGCTGGCTCCGGCATTGGCAAAGCCACCGCCCTGGCCTTTGGGCGCGAAGGCGCCAACGTAGTCGTAGCTGACCTGAACCTTGAACAAGCCAAACAAACCGCCTTTGAGCTCCAGCAGCAAAACATCGAGTCCCTGGCCATCGCCGTGAACATCGCCGTGCGGGATGAAGTGGAAGCGATGGTTAACGCCACAATAGAGCGCTTTGGCCGCCTGGACTGCGCGGTAAACTGTGCGGGCATCGCTGGCCCCGTTTCATTGCCTCTCCACGAATACCCCGACGAATACTGGCACCAACAAATCAACGTCAACCTGACCGGAACCTGGTATTGCATGAAGTTTGAGCTTATTCAGATGTTGGCCCAAGGTGGAGGAAATATTGTCAATCTTTCGTCTGCAGCGGGCTTGATCGCCCAGCCTGAAAACTCCCCCTACGCGGCCTCCAAACACGGGGTGGTGGGCATCACCAAAACGGCTGCCCGTGAATACGCCACCAAAAACATCCGCGTCAATGCCATTTGTCCTACGGCCATCGAAACGCCGATGATCATGGAGGGGCGGCGAAAACTCGCGCACAACCATGAAGCCAAACAGGCAGCCATCAATTACCAGGCGATGAAACGGATGGGGCAGCCAGAGGAAATCGCGGAGATTGCACTTTGGTTGTGTTCTGATCAGGCCTCATTTATTACTGGCCTAGCCATGCCCGCCGACGGTGGTGCCCTAACTTAGGTGCCCCTTAGGTGCCTTAGGTTTCTAAGGTGGTGAAGAAAAAAGTCCTTCGCAGAAGGGTTCTATTTTTACCACCTTAGAAACCTAAGGCACCTAAGGGACACTTTAGAAGGGGGAGCTGATTTTTCCCTATTTTGTCCAAAAAAACAAACACATGATTCTCGAAGTTGCCACCATCAACATCAAACCCGGCAGCAATGCCGAATTCGAAACCAATCTCCAGGCAGCCCAAGGGGTGATCAGCCAAGCCAAAGGCTACCTCGGGCACCAGTTTCAACACTGCATTGAGGTGCCTACCCGGTATGTCTTGCTGATTCGTTGGGCCAGTTTGGAAGACCACACCGAGGGATTTCGCAGTTCCAACTTGTTCGTAGAATGGCGGGCGCTGATCGGTCCATTTTTTGACGGGCCACCCAACGTGGAGCATTTTTCCCTAAAATTTGAAAATTAGTCCTTTATGAAGATCATCGATTTGTCGGTTACCATTTCAACAGACATCAAAGAACCACTGCCCACTACCATCGAGTACGAAGACCACAAAGCGGGTGCTCAAAAAATGGGTTCCAAACTCTTCAAAGGTTTGCCCACGGATGCTTTCCTGGAAGGCAACGGGCCCGCCGGTGAGTTTTTGTATGTGACCGGCCATACGGGCACGCACATCGATGCACCCTGGCATTATTTCCCCACCTGTGCCGGAAGACCATCCCGCACCATTGAGGAATTGCCGCTAGAATGGTTTTTTTCAGATGGCGTTGTGCTGGATTTCAACGACAAACCCGATGGATATTGCATCACCGTTGAAGATTTACAGGAAAAACTGGCAGCCATCAATTATACGCTCAAACCTTTCGACATCGTCCTGATCCGTTGTGATGCCTACAAGCGCCTGCATGACGAAGACTTTGTCAGAATCCACGTAGGTGCCTCTGCCGAAGCCACCCACTGGTTGATCGATCAGGGCATCAAAGTGATGGGCACCGATGGTTGGGGCTGGGATATTCCCATGCACATTCAGGTGCAGGATTATTTGCAAAATCCACGCCCTGGGGTGATTTGGGCGGCCCATTACGTGGGCCGGGAGAAGGAATATTGCCAGATAGAAAAACTGGCCAACTTAGACCAGTTGCCACCCTTTGGGTTCAAAGTAGCCTGTTTCCCGGCAAAAATCAAGGGTGGAAGTGCGGGCTGGACACGGGCGGTAGCGATTTTTGAATGACGAATTTTTCGAATGACGAATGACGAATTTTGAGGCAACGCTCGGTATTCGTCATTCGTCATTCGAAAAATTCGTCATTCAAATCATTCTCCACAATCAATCTTAGTGATCAACCACTTCCCATTTTCCTTTTTCAGTTCAATGTTCTGTGTTCTTTCGCTGCCGCCTTCATCTCCCGATAGGGTTGCGCTTACACGATTATTGCCCAGGCCTACAGCATCTACGGGAGCTGTAGTCCAAAATTTAATATCCCAGTCTTGAGCACAGAAAAAGCGGTCGTAATCCCAGCCGGGCACTGGTCCATCTTCGTTGATTTCCTTGGCCCAGACTGTTGTTTCCAAATTTTTCAAATATGCTTTTTCAGCATCAACATATTCCTTACTGATGAAACCCGTTTTGAGGAACTGATCAAAATAGGTGTCTAATTTGGTCTTGTTTAAAGTCAGGTGTTTGCCGCCAAAATTAATGTATTCGATCCTTTGAAGGCTATTGATGGAATCGCCGTACCACTTGTAAAAATTGTGGATTGCCTCGGTGATGGGCACCAGCTCAGTGTCACCTTCAGGTCCGTCTGAATCGGTGGTTTCTTCGGTAGTTTCTGCCGTTTTATTGGCTGAGTTTTGGCAGGCTGTAAAGCTGAATACTGCCAGACAGAGGAGCAATAGATATTTCATACTGAAAGGTTTAAAAGGTTATTTATATTTCGATTTTAAAAGTAAAAAAAATAAAGCTTTATACGAACAGTAAAATTAAAGTTAAAATGATTCCACCCAAGGTAAAATACAAACCCCGCTTAAATACCGTAGTTTTAGGCATGAACATCCAAAAGGCGGAAATCACGAAAAACAGCAGGGAGAGCCCAAAAAAGATGTTAAAAAAGTACAAAGGGTCTTCAGTTTTTGCCTTGTGCAAATGGGTCATTTTTTCCAAAATGGTCGGCAGTTCTTTTACTGTAATCTCTGCCTTACCAGTACTTTTGTTGTAAGTTCCATCCCGGAAATAGAGCAGATCCCCTTCGGTTTTATCCACTTTGAATTGCCGCATCTTCAATTGTTCCCCAATTTCCTTTTCGCTGGCATTGGGTTTAATCATTTGAACAATCTGCTTCTTCTGCTTTAAAAAATCGGTATCCCGAAAAATGAGCAGCACTCCGCTTAAAGCATATACAGCCATGATACCGGCGAGAAAAAATCCCAAATAGCGGTGAATCACCCGCATGTTGTTGCTAAAGGAATTAGAGGTTGACATAACAAGCTACTTTTGTTGAAAAATTGGATTTTTGCTCATGAAGTGAGCGATACATGTCGGCAAGGATTTTTGCTGAATCATTGCTTTGACGCAACAATATAGGAGATTTTAGCCTAAGGTAACCTTATTTTAAAATTTGCTATTCACCGAAATGATGACTGGCCAATTTTCCATACCAATTAATTTCCTTACACAAAGCCGCCCAAACAAGTCCCAATTCTGCACAGAATTTCCTGCCCTTTAATTTGTAGCCTACCAGAACAAAGCAGACATTTGCAGGGCCAAGCTAATTTGTTTAGCTTGAAACCTTTTTCAACCTATTTTACCAAGATGGAAACGAATAAAACCTTAAAAGAAGACGCGCTTTACTACCACGCCAAAGGCCGCCCGGGAAAAATCGAAGTGATCCCTACCAAGGAAACCGCTACCCAACGCGACTTGACCCTGGCCTACTCCCCTGGGGTAGCCGAACCTTGTCTAGAAATTGCCGAAGACCCCGAAGCCGTTTACAAATACACCGCCAAAGGCAACCTGGTCGCGGTCATTTCCAATGGAACCGCAGTACTGGGTCTGGGCGACATTGGCCCGGCAGCTGGCAAACCGGTAATGGAAGGCAAGGGCTTGTTGTTTAAAATCTACGCCGACATTGATGTGTTTGACTTGGAGCTGAACACCAAGGATGTCGATGAATTTGTCCGTACAGTGAAAATTCTGGAACCCACTTTTGGCGGCGTCAATCTGGAAGACATCTCTGCTCCCGAATGTTTTGAAATCGAAGAGCGCCTTAAAGCCGAGCTGAATATCCCGGTGATGCACGACGACCAACACGGCACCGCCATCATCAGCGCAGCCGCCTTGTTGAATGCATTGGAAATTGTGGGAAAAGACATCGACAAAGTCAAAATCGTGGTCAATGGGGCGGGTGCTTCGGCTATTTCCTGCTCCAAGCTTTACCATAGTCTGGGTGCCAAAAAGGCGAACATGTTTATGTTTGACTCCAAAGGTTTGATCCACCCAAGCCGCACCAATCTGGATGGCAAAAAAAGTGAATTTGCCAACGACCACGCCCCTGCTGAAACAACGCTGGCCGAAGCCCTCGTGGGTGCCGACGTATTCATCGGCCTTTCCAGAGGCAATGTCCTGAACCAGGAAATGGTCAAGGTTATGGCCAAAGATTGTATCGTTTTTGCCATGGCCAACCCTACTCCTGAAATCAGTTACGAGGAAGCCACCGCCGCCCGTGAGGACATCATCATCGCCACCGGCCGCAGCGATTACCCCAACCAGGTCAACAACGTATTGGGCTTTCCCTACATTTTCCGTGGGGCTTTGGACGTTCGTTCCAAAGAAATCAATGAAGAAATGAAACTCGCCGCGGTGCGTGCACTGGCTGCACTCGCCAAAAAGCCGGTTCCCGATATCGTCAACATGGCCTATGGCAAAGAAAACATGGCTTTTGGCCGTGAGTACATCATCCCCAAACCCACCGACCCCCGTTTGCTCACCGCAGTAGCACCAGCAGTGGCGAAGGCAGCGATGGATTCGGGCGTAGCCAAATTCCCAATTAAAGACTGGGATGCCTATGAAACCCAATTGTCCAAACGCCTCGGGCTAGACAATACGCTCACTAAGGCCATCATCAGTCAAGCCAAGCGCAACCCAAAGCGGGTGGTGCTGGCCGACGCCGAAAACCTGGCCGTACTCAAAGCCGCCCAACAGGTTAAGGACGATCGGATTGCTACACCTATCTTATTGGGCAACATCCAAAAAATCCAGGCGCTGATTCAGGAAAACCAGCTGAATTTGCAGGATGTCAGCATCATCGACCCGATGCGGCCACAAAACGAGGCAGAACAAGCCCGGATCCAGAAATATGGCGACCTGTTTTTCGAAAAACGCAAACGCAAAGGTTTCAATAAGTCTGAAGCCCACGACATCCTGCGTCGCCGGAATTATTTCGGGGCAATGATGGTGGAAATCGGCGAAGCGGATGCTCTGATTGGGGGGATGACCCGCAATTACCCCGATACGGTGCGGCCTTCCCTACAAATCATTGGTCGCCAGCCAGGGGTTAAAAAAGTGGCGGGCATGTACATTTTGATGAGTCGTTTCGGTCCACTTTTCCTTGCTGATACCACCGTCAACTTTAATCCAAGCGCCGAAGAAATTGTAGAAATCGCCGAATTGGCCGCCAAAGAAATTGAAAAATTCAACATCAAACCCCGCATTGCCCTTTTGACTTATTCCAATTTTGGCAGTGCAGATGGTGAAGACGCAGTTAAAATGCGTTTGGCCACCGAATTGTTGAAAGCCAAACACCCTGAGATGGTTGTAGATGGTGAAATGCAAGCGCATTTGCCTTTTGATCAGGAATTGCTGCGCGAAAATCACCCCTTCTGCGACCTGGTCGGTGGCGGTGCGAACCTGCTGATTTTCCCCAACCTTTCGGCCTCCAATATCGCTTACAACCTGGTCAAGGAAGTGGCTGATATTGAAAAGATTGGTCCGGTTTTGTTGGGACTCAAAAAGCCCGCCCACGTCTTGCAATTGGGTAGTACCACCCGGGAAATTGTGAACATGATCGCCATTGCGGTGGTGGATGCACAAACCATTAAGTGATTTAGCGGGAAGATGACGCTGTGACATCCCTGTTCGGGGGCCACTGAGCTGCGGCCGCGCAGCGTCATCATCTTGCTTGGTAGTTTGTGAGGAGCAAAATCAAAGCGCTGAAAAGCCAAAAGCAGGTAAGTTCAGGTAGGTAAATGGGAAGAAAAGTGCAATTTTAGGGCCTTAACGCAATCAGATCAAACAAAACTTCAATGAAAAAATACCTGATTCAAACTGCCTGCCTGCTTGGTATAATTTTTCACAGCGGACTCGTTTCCAGCCAAAACATTGCGCCTGCCATCTTACAAAAATATTGGTCTGCTTCGTGGATCACAGTTCCTGGCGCGCCACCCAACGGTTATGGGGTGTATTTGTTTCGAAAAACCATTGAGCTCGCCAGTCCACCCGCCACTTTTGTTGTCCATGTCTCTGCTGACAATCGCTACAAATTGTTCGTCAACGAAAAGCTGGTCTCCCTGGGTCCAGTGCGTGGCGACCTGCAACACTGGCATTTCGAAACCGTAGACCTGGCACCCTATCTAAAATCTGGAAAAAACGTTGTTGCCGCTCAAGTTTGGAACGAAGCCGAATGGCGGCCCGAAGCCCAAATCAGCCTACAAACCGCCTTCATTGTACAAGGTGCCACGGAGGCATTGAACCTCATCAATACCAATAGCAGCTGGAAATGCCAGCGCGACAGCAGTTATACCCCACTGAGGGTTGCGGTTCCGGGTTATTACGTGACTGGGCCGGGGGAGTTGGTACAAGTGGCCAAACAAGCCAAGAATTGGCAAAGGCTGGACTACCCGGATGCGGATTGGAAAAGTGCCAAACCGATTTTCTCGGGCAACCCCAAAAACATCCAGGGGCAGTACGGCACGCCCAATGGCTGGATGCTCATTCCTTCCACCTTGCCGCAGATGGAGTTCAAGGCGGAAAGGTTTGCCAAAGTGGCCAAAGTTCAAGGCATTGAAATCCCCACCGGGTTCCCGACGACCAAAATGGACTTAAACATCCCCGCCAATACCATCGCTACCATCCTTCTCGATCAAGGCTATCTGACCAATGCTTACCCTACTCTGCAATTCAGCGGGGGCAAAGGGGGAAGTCTTTCTTTGCAATATGCCGAAGCTTTGTTTAGCAAAACACCCAATAAAGGCAATCGGAATGAAGTTGAGGGCAAACAGATGATCGGGCGAAAAGACAGTTTATTCGCGGATGGCAGCGCCAATCAAACTTTCACCACCCTCAATTTTCGAACTTACCGCTATGTCCAACTGCGCATCATCACCAAGGACGAAGCCCTAACCCTTCACGACGTTTCGGGCAATTTCACGGGTTATCCATTCCAATTGAATTCAAGCCTGAATACCGAAAACACCGAAATCCAGAAAATGCTGGAGATTGGTTGGCGCACCGCCCGCCTCTGCGCCGTGGAAACCTACATGGATTGCCCGTATTACGAACAGTTACAGTACATTGGCGACGCCCGCATTCAGGCCTTAGTGTCCTTGTACAACAGTGGCGACGAACGCCTGTTGCGCCAGGCACTCGACCAAATGGATCAATCCCGGCAGCCAGAAGGGGTCACCCTGAGTCGGCATCCTTCCTATACGCCGCAGTACATCCCAACCTTTTCGCTCTGGTACATTGGCATGTTGCACGATTACAGCCGTTATGGCAAAGACATCGTTTTTGTCAAAAACAAGTTGTCCGGCATGCGGCAGATTCTGGATTATTTCCGGGGCTTCCAAGCAGCGGATGGTTCCCTGCACAATGTTCCGTACTGGATGTTCACCGACTGGGTAACGGCCAAAGAATGGATAGCAGGTCGTGGGCCACTGAGCAAGGATGGCAGCTCGGCTATGCTGGATTTGCAATTGTTGTGGGCCTATCAATTGGCAGCTGATCTGGAAACAAAGTTGGGCATCAAAGAGTCCGCGGGGATTTACCAAGCACGGGCCAGCCAACTCAAAAAGACCATTCAAAACAAATATTGGGATGCCAGTAAGGGCATGTTTGCGGATCGGATGGAAAAAGACCTGTTTTCCCAGCATACCAATTCACTGGCCATCCTGACTGGTACAGTTGCACCTGAGCAACTGGCACCCCTGGGAAAAAAGCTGCTAAGCGACAGCAATCTGGCACCCGCTTCCATTTATTTCAAATACTACCTGCATCTGGCTTTGGTAAAAGCCGGAATGGGCAATGACTACCTGAAATGGTTGGACAAATGGCGGGAAAACATCCAGATGGGCTTGAGTACCTGGGCGGAAACTTCCGAGTTGAACAGCTCCCGCTCAGACTGCCACGCCTGGGGATCGAGCCCAAACGTGGAGTTTTTTCGGATTCTGTTGGGCATCGAAAGTGATGGTTTGAATTTTGCCAAGGTAAAAATCCAGCCTCATCTTGGGGAGATCAAAAAGATCAGTGGTAGCATTCCCCATCCCAATGGAACTTTGGCGGTAAGTTATGAGTGGATACAAAACAAGTGGAATATTCAGGTTGATTTGCCGGGGAAAACCACAGGGAGTTTGCTGTGGAAGGGGCAGGTTTTGGTGTTGAAAACTGGGGTAAATAAGTTTGTGCTGTAAAGCTGCTTTAGTGATTTCTTGAGTGTCTTAGGTTTCTTAGGTGGTGAAGAAAAAAGCCTGCGGAGCAGGAAGCATATTTTTCACCACCTAAGAAACTTTAGGCACCAAAGATTCACCTCAGGGCTAATTACTTCGCCGGCTTCGCGAAAATCTTCTCATCTATCTGGCCATTGATCACCGTTTTATTTGTGATCATCGTAAAAGCGCCCATCGCACTCGTGATATCGATGGTATTGGCCATTTTGATGCCTTCAATCGCTTTGTAATCCGAAAAGACCAATTCCCCTTCCTGGCCACCTACATTGCTCACCACTTTGTAAACGAGGTAAGTGCTGGCATCCAGGTACTCATCCATCACTACGCCATCTTTGGAGGTGATTTTAAAATGGAACATGTCCTTTTTGTCCACTTTTTCTTTACCTACCAACTCTACCTTGTTGCCTTTTTCCTGGTAATTGTACAAGGCGCCAAATGGATCCAATTGTCCCATCAGCGGTTTGATTTCTTCAGCAGACATGTCTTCGGGCTCGCCAGTTCCGCCCATCATGGCAGGCATAATTTTCCAGCCTTTGTCTCCGTGTAGTACCTGCACCATTGAGTTGCCCATCACAGTCGATTCGGAGCGCAGGGATTTACCAACCACGATGACACTTTTGCTTGGAATTTCCATGCCTGGTACGGCGAG
>JAIXOO010000221.1 GCA_027486765.1 Saprospiraceae bacterium | reverse complement strand
TTGAAACTGGGCAGGTGCAGATCGACTTCACGGAAGATGGCTCCCTGGCCAATCTGCGCCAAAAACTAAAAGACAACCACTACCATATCCTGCATTTTAGCGGGCACGGGGTATTCCACCAAGGAACAGGCTACCTGGAACTGGAAGATGAATTCAACCAGCAGCGCCAACTGGGTACAGCACAGGATTTTGCCGCGGCCCTCAGTGCCACACCCGAACACCTGCCCGCCCTGGTCTTGCTTTCCTCCTGCCAAAGCGCGCAGGCTGGGCAAGATAACGATTTCAGCGGAGTGGCTCAGGAATTACTGCGTGCCAAAGTACCCGCTGTAGTGGCCATGGGCTGGAGCATTTTGGACCGTTATGCCAATGGTTTTGCCGAGGTTTTTTACCAGGCTCTGGCCGATCGGGAAGCCTTGCCGCAGGCTTTTCAAAAAGCCATTCTGAACATTCAGCAACAACAAAATCAAGAACTGGCCCTGGCCCAAACTCCCGGCCTGGCTAGCCAGTGGTTCATCCCTCAACTGTACATGGCCGGGCCCCTGGACAAAATTGCCAACCTGGAAAAAGGTGAAAAAAAGCTAAACATCAATCCGGTCGACTTTGCCATGAAAGACCACCCGACTGGTTATTATTTTGTAGGTCGCCGTCGGGATAAACGGACTTTGCTGCCCGCATTGTTTGCCCAACAACCCATCTGGCTGCAAGGCCAGGGCGGCCTGGGCAAAAGTAGCCTGGCGGAGCATCTGGTGCAACGCCTGTTGGCCAAAGACGGGGCCATTCAACCCTTCGTACTGGACGAAAACAGCATGGACCTACTCGCCCTGCGCAGCATGTTGTATACCTATTTCAAAAAAGAGCACAAACGCCTGACCATCGAAATTGATACCCAACGCTATTCCGAAAAAGCGCCGGAGCAGGTGTTGTGGTTGCTGACGGAACTCAGCAAGGTGTGCAAACCCCTGTTTGTTTTTGACAACCTGGAGAGTTTGCAGGTAGCGGAGGGCAACCCCGAATTTGCAGAGCAGCACCGCGAATTGCAAGAACTTCTGCACACGCTAACCAGCAATCGCCTGGGCTACCTCATTTTTACGGGGCGTTATCCAGCGCCTGCTGCATTGGCTACATCAGTACTGCAATATTCACTCAAAATGGTAAGTTTTGGCGATTTTTGGAAAAAAACGCAACAACTGCGGCTAGTGACCTTGCGCCAATCCCTACTACTACAACAAAAAAATGAACCAGCCAATACCACGCAATTAGCCAGCTATGAAGACCTGATTCAGTGGCTGTACAGTACTTTTGGCGGCAACTATCGGGCTTTAGAGTTTTTCGATGAATATTTCAGTCAAAACCCTAATAAAATAAGCCAATTGCTGGACGATCTTGATCAATTTCCTCAATTGTATGCCCTGGAAACCGAGGAAACCTTGCAGCGTATGAGTACCAACTTGGTTTTTGAGCGCTTGCTGACTTTGTTGACACCACTAGAACAACAGACTTTGGGCTACCTACAGTATTATGTAAGTCCAGTATTGCCTTTAGCATTGAGTATGCAGAATAGTTCATTCGAATATGATTCTCCATTAAAACGCCTATTAGATTTGACGTTAATTGAGGAGTATTTTCAAAGAGAAACTGAAGACTTAAAAGTTTATTATGTACCCCCTCTTGTTCAAAATTTACTTAGGGAAATAAATTTTGAGCCATGTCTTTTTTCACAAATACGAGCTGGAGAATATTTTGAATACATGGCCAAAGATGTTAGTAAGTACAATGTAATGGATTTTGAACAAGCTTTTTTCCATTATTTTGAAGGCGGAGACGCCTATAAAATTAACATGATTGGCTCAATTCTTAGTTCGGGTTTTAGCCAAGAAAATATGTTTTCGGCTTCGCTTCATTACTCATTACAAATCTTATTAAAGGTTCCACTAACAGAATTGAGTCTTACTGTAGTAAATAATATAGCATCAGCTTATAAAATGTTGGGAGATTTAGAGAATGGGCTAAAATATTATAAGTTAAGTTTAACTATTTGTGAAAATAGTAATAACACAATTGGAAAAGGTGGGGCACTTAATCATATCGGCCAAATTTATCGGAGGTTATTTCAATATGACTTAGCGTTAGAGTTTTTATTCCAAAGTCTAGAAATTAAACGGCTTACCAAGGATTCAAAAGGTGAGAGCCAGGTTATGAGTAACATAGGACTCGTGTTCCTTAACCTTAGTGATTTTGATAAGGCGACTGAGTACATAGAAAAAAGTATTATACTGAGTGAAGATATCGGGTATGAGGATGGTGTAGGTCCTCCAATTATTAGCCTTTCATCTTTTCTGATTTATCAAGGAAAATACGAAAAAGTTGTTGAGCTTTGTGAACGAGCCCTTGCTATTGCTGTGAAAAATAAATCGAAAGAAGGAGAATCGGTCTGCCTTAATATGCTTGGTTTAACATTTATCTATCAGAAGAACAGTTCAAAGGGTATAAAGTATTTATCAAGAGCTCTTGTGATCCAAAAAGAAATTGAAGATATTCAAGGAGAAGCCTGTACATATAACAATCTAGGCCTTGCTTATATGGAGTTAAAAGATTGCAGATTAGCCGAAGAGTATTTTCTTAAAAGCGAAGGTCTTGCTAGAGATATAAATGATAAAAAGGGATATTCCGATACATTATTGAATTTAGGCCAATTGGCCTCAGATACTCAAAACTTTCCAAAGGCTCTTCAATATTTAGACGAATGCTTAGAAATAAAGAGAGACATAAAAGACTTAATGGGTAAAGGAGTAGGGTTTGATCTTAAAGGAGAGATATATGCTCACCAAGGCTTAAGCGAATTAGCAATCAAGTGTTTTGAAAAAAGCATTGAAATTTTTAGGCAGGTTAAAATTTCTGCCGGAGAGCTTAAAAGTGTAAACAATATGGTAAACGTCTTTAAAAAAGAAAATAATCTTGAAAAGATGTTAGAGTTTAATCTCCGCAGATTAGAAATTGCTCAAGAGATTGGCATTGGAAAAGAAGTTGCACTAGCCCATAATGACATAGGCGCTATATTTATGATGAAACAAAAGCCTCTAGACGCAATCAACTATTTCAATATTGGCGCCAAGTTGTTTTTGGAAATGAATGATCAACTTAATTACTGTATTTCAATTCATAATATCGCGACTATAAATCTCCAGGCGGGTAAAGAGGAGGAATTTCTTAAAATAGAAATGATTGCCTACGAGATTGCGTTGGACATTGATGTCCCATATGTAATTTTTGAGATAAGCTTCCCTCTAGGATATGTATTATGCAAAAATAGTGACACTAAACCTTTAGGAATGCAAATTTTGAGAAAAGCTTTAGACTTAGGTAGAAAAAATCACCTGCCTGGAGTAGATAGTCTTTCTCAAATGATTGATAGCTTGATGTCCTAATTTTTCAAATACTTAGTTATGTCAAATAAAGCGACAGAAAAAGAACCAATACCTACCCTCCCCGGCCGCCCACCCGACGAAGCCGACAAAGCCTGGCGAGCCTGGGTACGCAAAAACCGTGAAGACGCTCCGCAGCGCCTGGAGGAAGCCGCCAAGTACCTTTCAGGTATGGTGTCCATTTGTTTTACCATTTTTTTGAGCGTACACGAGAAGGTATTCGAGGGCTTGGAAAGGGCCTGGCAGGTCAATTGGGCGGTGCCGCTGTGGTTGGTGTCGGTGTTGTTGACGTTGTTTGTGTTGTTGCCCATGCCTTACGGAGTCAATGTGGATAGTGCCAGTTCGATTGAAAGGGCGTTGCGGCGGATAGTGCGGGTGAAATACAGTTTGTTGATTGTGGCGATGCTGCTGTTTGTGGTGGCGCTGGGGATGTTGGCGGGTTTGTATGTGTATGGGGTGAATAGGGGCTGATTTTCTTATAATGAACTGCTGATCGGCTAAATTAACGTGATTTTTGAATTAATTGAC
>JAIXOO010000058.1 GCA_027486765.1 Saprospiraceae bacterium | reverse complement strand
CAGAAAAAAATCATTCCAATTGATGCCCTGGCTGTAAATTTCGGCGGTGGAGGCATACATTGCATCACCATCAACGAACCGAAATCGAAACAATGAAAACATACAATCGCCAACTCATCTTTGCAGCAGCCTGTGCCGGACTTTTCCTTTTTGGAGTAGGAGTCATCACTTTTGGCTCCATAGCGCCCGATTTAAAAGCCAAGTTTTCGCTTGATGAGCTGGAGATCGGTGGATTGTTCTCGATGTTTCCCCTGGGGATTCTGGTGGGATCTCTGAGTTTTGGGCCCATTACTGATCGTTCAGGGTATAGGCTCTTGCTGGGCGCCTGTAGTGCGATGTTGGCGTTGGGTTTTGCGGGCATTGGCCTGGCTACTGCGCTTTGGATGGTGCAGGTCAGCATTGTTTTGATTGGCATCGGCGGTGGTGCCATCAATGGGGCAACGAGCGCCCTGGTGGCCGATATCAGTACGGAGAACAAGGGGGCTAGCCTGGCCCTGTTTGGGTCATTTTTTGGACTAGGTGCTCTAGCCATGCCATTTGTGTTGGGTTTATTAAAAGGTTTGGTGAGTTTTGAAACGATTGTGCTCATTATCGCCGGGTTTACCTTTTTGCTTACGCTGGTCTATTTGGCTTTAACATTCCCGGAAGCCAAACATTCGGAGGGCGTTTCTCTGGCGCATGTCGGGCAAATGCTCAAAAACCCGCTTTTACTCCTGATTGGTTTTTTCCTTTTTTGGCAAAATTGTTGCGAAGCCTTGATCAACAATTGGACGACCACATACTTGTTGGAAAAACAGCACCTCGATGGGCGTTGGACCCTGTATGCCTTGTCCTCTTACGTCGCCGGACTCAGCCTCATGCGGATCTTGACGGGGAGTGTGCTGAGTAAAATTCCAGCCCCCAAGATTCTCCAAATCAGCATGGTTTTTTTGATGCTTGGGGCCATTGTTCTGGGCTGGATGTCGGGTTTGACTTGGGTGTTTGTTGGTTTGATCCTGCTTGGCTTTGGATTGGCGCTAGGGTTTCCGGTCATGTTTGGACTCAGTAGCTCGCTGTATCCTAACATGAGTGGTACCGCGATTGGAATCATTTTGGTGTTGTCCCTGTTCGGCAATTTGTTGACCAATTACCTGATGGGGTTTTTGGCAAAATCCTGGGGCATTGGGGTGTTTTCCCCGGCCTTGCTGAGTGCAACGGTGGTACAGGCCGTTTTTTGTGTGATTGTTTTGAGGAAAGTCAATTGAAATTTGAGGCCAATACCATTTTGAGCCAATACCAGTTTAATTCTTGTTGTTGAATCGTTAACTTGTGCATTGAATATTGCTTTCACCCAATTGAGTACTTGTGCCAAACTTGCGGCGCAAGTATGTAAACAAACAAGTGCATGAATCGAATGTTCTCCCATGTTGGAAAGGATATCCCTGCTTCTATTGTCGTCTTTTTGGTCGCTTTACCACTCTGTTTGGGTGTGGCATTGGCTTCGGGAGCACCGCTTTTGAGTGGGATCATTGCTGGAATTGTGGGTGGGATCGTCATTGGCGCACTGAGTGGCTCTCAACTCAGTGTGAGTGGCCCAGCGGCAGGTTTGACCGCCATTGTAGCAGGGGCTTTGGAGGAGCTGCCTTCGTACGAGGTGTTTTTACTTTGTGTGATCATCGCCGGGGTTTTGCAAATCATCTTGGGTTACATCAAAGCGGGCATCATTGGCGATTACATTCCCAATGCAGTAATCAAAGGAATGTTGGCAGCGATTGGCCTGATTTTGATCCTGAAACAATTGCCCCACCTCGTAGGGTACGACGCTGACCCAGAGGGAGATGAGTCCTTTTTTCAAATCGATGGCGAGAATACTTTTTCAGAAATTTTGCTTTCGCTGAATCACTTTGCGCCAGCCGCCATCATCATCGGAGTTGTTTCCCTGCTGATTTTAGTGTTGTACGAGTTCAATTTTTTCAAACACAAGCGCATTTTTCAGTTGATCCCCGGGCCACTAATTGTAGTTTTGGCGGGCGTTTTATTGAATTTTTATTTTCAAAGTCAGGGCTCCAGATTGTACCTGGATGGGGATCATTTGGTTGCACTCCCATTGACGGCCAATCCGCTCGAATTTTATGCGCAGCTCAATCGCCCCGACTGGAGTGGAATTGGCAATGTTCAGGTTTGGATTACCGGGGGAACCCTAGCCATTGTAGCCAGTTTGGAAACCCTACTCAGTTTGGAAGCCATCGATAAATTGGATCCCGAAAAAGGATTTTCTCCCACGAACCGCGAATTAAAAGCCCAGGGTGTAGGAAACATCGTTTCTGGGCTGCTGGGCGGCTTACCACTTACCTCGGTGATTGTGCGCAGTAGCGCCAACGTCAGCTCTGGAGCAAAAAGTAAATTGTCGACCATCTTGCACGGCACAATGCTCTTGGCGGCGGTGTTGTTTATTCCGGGTTTGCTCAATCTGATTCCCAAGGCAGCATTGGCGGCTATTTTGATTTTTACCGGATACAAACTGGCGAAAATCTCCATTTTTAAAGAGGCTTGGCAAAAGGGCTACAACCAGTTTTTCCCTTTTGTCATCACCATCGTCGCCATTTTGTTTACAGATTTGTTGATCGGCATCTGTGTGGGGATGATTGCAGGTTTTTATTTCATTTTCCGCAGCAATTTCCACAAGTCTGTCACTATCCTCAAAGATGAACACCGCTATCTGATTCGCTTTGCCAAAGAAGTATCTTACCTCAACAAAGGTTACCTGAAAACGGCGCTGGAGAACATTCCCGACGACCGGGCAGTACTGATTGATGCCTCAAAATCTTCTTTTGTGGATCAGGATGTGGTAGAAGTAGTCAACGACTTTATCGTCAATTCGGAGTCGCGCAACATTCGCGTTTACATCAAGCGCAAAGCGGGAGAAACCAAAGAAATTTTTAATGATCCGCACAAGCGGGAAATGATCTAAGCATGAAAGCATACGAACGATTACTCTTGGAAAACAAAGCTTGGGCACGGGAAAAAGTCGAAGAAGATCCCGACTATTTCCACCGTTTGGCCCAAATTCAAACCCCCGAATTTTTGTGGATCGGATGCAGCGATAGCCGCGTACCTGCCAACGAAATTACCGGGACCGAACCAGGCGAAATCTTTGTCCAGCGCAACATCGCCAATATGGTCATCCACACCGACCTCAACTTACTGAGCGTATTGGAATATGCGGTAATGTACCTCAAAGTGCGGCACATCATTGTATGTGGGCATTATGGTTGTGGCGGGGTAAAAGCAGCAATGAGCCACAACAATTTTGGCATCATCAACAAGTGGATTCGCAGCATCAAGGATGTTTACCGCATCCATGAAACTGAACTTACAGCCATAGAAGGAGAGGAAGAGCGGGTCAATCGCCTGATTGAACTCAATGTAGAAGAACAGGTACTGAACTTGGCCAAAACTTCAATCATCCAAAAAGCCTGGAAAGAACGCGATGCCCCTTATCTACATGGTTGGGTGTACGGTCTGAACAATGGCTTGATCAAACCTTTGAAGGAGATGGCACCGGGGACTAAGCTGGATCACATTTATGAGTATGATGATTTGTGAGGGGAGTTCAGACTAAAGCGACGTAGTTGCACAAAGGACACAAAGGCAGCACAAAGGGCACAAAGTTAGACGTTGACGAAGCTTTACGCCCTTTCACTGCCATTGGAATCAATGTGGAATAAAACGAACAGTTGCTGTACGAAAATGGACATATTTAATTCTGAATAATTGTGTTTAAAATTGATCGTAAGCTAAGTAAATCATTGGCACAAAACTTGTCCTACCCTTTGTGAATTAAATTCAATAGGGTCCACATGCTCAAAAATTACGTACTCACGACTTTCCGGCAGCTTTGGAAACACCAGGGTTATACTGCCATCAACATTGCAGGTTTAGCGATCGGTATCGCAGTTTGTTTGTTGATCGCCCTTTGGGTGAACGATGAATTACAATACGATCAATTTCACCAAAAGGCCGATCGAATTCAGCGCGTGATCTGGAATGGCCGTTTTGGAGACAATGAATGGAAAATCCCGGTCGGCCCAGTGCCCATCAAACGTGCACTGGAAGAAAATTTCCCCGAGGTTGAATACGCGACTCAGATGTACCAAACGGGACTTACGCTCAAAAAAGGTACTGAATACGTGCGGGAAACGGAGCTTTTGTACGTTGATGAAAATTTCTCCAAAGTGTTCGACATCAAAGTATTGGAAGGTGATCTGACTCCAGCCCTCCGCGAACCCAACACCATCGCATTGAGCCAAAGTGCCGCTGAAAAATATTTCCCCAATCAGAATCCCATTGGACAAACCCTCTTGAGGAACGATGGTACGGCACTCAAGGTCAGCGCGCTGGTGCAAAATATGCCCACCCAATCCCATTTTCAATTTCAGTTTTTGGGCGCACTGAACCAATTGCAATTTGTCAAGGAACGCAAAGATTTGTGGGGTTTTGCCACGGTATACAATTATTTTAGCCTCAAGCCAGGGGCTGATCCCATCGCACTGCAAAAGAAATTCCAGACTTATGTGGAGCAAGATATTCTGGAGGAAGAGTTTCGCTCCAAGGGCAATTTCTCCCGCTTCCCTTTTCAAAGCCTGAATTCGATCCACCTCGATTCCAATTTGGAAATGGAACTAGGGGTAAATGGCCGTAGGGCTTACCTCTACATTTTTTCCGTTGTCGCTTTGTTTATTTTGGTTTTGGCTTGTATCAATTTCATCAATCTGAGTACCGCGCGCTCGATTACACGGGCGAAAGAGGTTGGTGTACGCAAGGCCCTGGGCTCAGGACGGGGCCAATTGATGTTGCAGTTTTTTGGCGAATCTTTTTTGGCAGTATTTGGCGCTTTGTTATTGGCGCTGGCCATTTTGGGATTTAGCTTGCCCTATTTTAATGTATTGGCTGGGAAAAACATGCAGTTGCAATGGCTGAACCTGCCCTTTTTGCTCGCTTTGTTGGCGGCAATTACCCTATTTACGAGCCTGTTAGCCGGGGTATTTCCAGCCGTGGTGCTTTCAGGTTTCAAAACCATTGCTACGCTAAAAGGACAATTGGGGAGCCACTTGGGGCGTAGCCGTTTGCGCGAATCCCTGGTGGTGGGTCAATTTTCCATTTCCACGGCTTTGATCATTGGAACGATGGTGGTTGGCACGCAATTTCGATTTTTACTGAATTCGGATTTGGGTTTTAACAAGGATCGAGTCCTGGTCATTGACCGGGCATATGCTTTGGATCAGAACTATGCGGTATTTTTGGAAAAATTGAGCAAACTACCCATTGTCGAAAAGGCGGCTGGCGCAGGTGCGCTCCCAGGAAAATTATTTGACTCTACCATTTTTACACCAGAACAACCTGCCAATTTTAAAGAAAGCTCCTTCAATTATGTCTTTGCTGATCCTGCTTACCTGAGCACCTTGGAAGTAAAACTGGAGGCTGGCCGTGATTTTCGCCAAAACTCCCGCGCTGATTCACTCAGCTGCATCATCAATCGGGCCATGGCCAAAAAACTGGGCTGGGCTGATCCCCTTGGCAAACACATTACTGGTGGGAACAATACCGCCTATCAGGTTATTGGCGTGATGGAAGATTTTCATTACCTCTCCTTGCACCATCAGGTTGAACCATTGCTTTTTATGCCTAGCATTTGGACGCCGTCCTATTTAGCTGTTCGTTTAAAGGCGGGGGATTTGGCGGCTCAAATCAATAGTGTAAAAGAACTTTGGAATGAATTAGCCCCTACTGCGCCCTTCGGATACAGCTTTATGGAGGACGATTATCAGAAATTTTATGAGGCGGAACAACGCCTCGGGCGGGTATTTTTCCTCTTTTCAGTGCTTGCTTTGTTCATCGCCGGTTTGGGTTTGTTTGGACTGGCTTACTACATGGTGGCTCGGCGCACCAAGGAAATTGGCGTACGCAAAGTTTTGGGCGCAGGAGTGGGTACTGTGGTGCGTTTGCTGGCTTTTGACTTCCTGAAACTGGTTTTGATCGCTGTATTGTTGGCGGCACCCGTCGCCTATTGGTTGCTACAGCGCTGGTTACAGGATTTTGCCTACCGGATCGATATGCCCTGGTGGGCTTTTGCAGCAGCAGGTGGCATCGCCCTGGGCATTGCTTTACTTACCGTGAGTTTCCAAAGTATCCGTGCGGCCTTGAAAAATCCGGTGACGGCTTTAAGAAGTGAATGACAATGATGAGTAATGAATGATAAGTGATGAATTCAAGCTTATTGCGAGATTCATCACTTATCATTCATCACTCATCATTATACCATCACTTTTTTCGTAGTTTCGTGTGTAAATCAACTCTACACATGAATCGCAAAATTATACTTTGGTCCATTACAGTAGCGCTGGGTGGTTTTTTATTTGGTTTGGATACCGCCGTGATTTCGGGGGCAGAGCAAGCCATTCAAAAACTCTGGTCGCTGAATGATTTTTGGCACGGTCTGGCAGTCGCTATGGCGCTTTATGGCACTGTATTTGGCGCAGCTTTAGGGGGCTGGCCGAGTGATGCCTTGGGGCGCAAAAAGACCTTGTTTTGGATCGGGATTCTCTACCTCGTTTCGGCCTTGGGTTCTGCGTTGGCACAGGATGTCAATACCTTCATGGTTTTCCGTTTTATCGGTGGATTAGGGGTAGGGGCCTCGTCCGTAGCTGCGCCGCTGTACATTTCTGAAATCTCTCCCGCCAAATCGCGGGGGCAATTGGTCGCTATTTTTCAGTTCAATATCGTTTTGGGTATCCTCATCGCCTACGTGAGCAATTACGCTTTGCAAGGTGTGGGAGGGGAAGAATCCTGGCGCTGGATGTTGGGTATTGTGGCTTTGCCATCCCTGGCCTTCATCATTTTTGTGCTTTTTGTGCCGGAAAGCCCGCGTTGGTTGATCATCAAACGCAACGATGAAGCAGGAGCAAGGGGAACCCTCGAAATCATCAACCCCGGTGCGGTCGATGTTTCGATAAAAGCCATCCGGGATTCCATGCATCAGGAAGTGGGCAAACGGGTAGAGCCATTTTTTTCCAAAAAATATTCCTGGCCGATTTTGTTGGCCTTTTTGTTTGCCTTGTTCAACCAGGTTTCGGGCATCAACGCGGTGATTTATTATTCACCCCGGATTTTTGAACTGGCGGGCCAGGGGGCGAGTACGGCCTTGTTGTCGTCGATGGGGATTGGCGTGGTCAATTTGATCTTTACCATGTTGGGCATTACCTTGATTGATCGCTATGGACGCAAGTTATTGATGTACATTGGTTCGATTGGCTACATCATCTCTTTGTCGCTGATTGCCTATGCCTTTATTACTGAGTCTTATGCGGGCATCACCTTGTTCCTGTTCATGTTCATTGCGGCGCACGCGCTTGGACAAGGTGCGGTGATTTGGGTATTCATCTCCGAAATTTTCCCCAATCAGGTGCGGGCGGCTGGTCAATCTTTTGGCAGTTTTACCCACTGGATTTTTGCGGCGCTGATCGCCAATGTATTCCCTTATTTTGCCAATAACTTTGGTACGGGTTCGGTGTTCCTGTTTTTTACAGCTATGATGGTGCTGCAATTGTTGTTTGTGGCATTTTTGATGCCGGAAACAAAAGGGGCAACGCTGGAGGATTTGGAGAAGCAGATTATGGGGCATTGAGAGGGGGAAAAGCAGGGCTTTGTTTGTTCTGATTTTCAAACTAGAACAAACAAAGTCCTTGTTTTTGATTTGTAAAACTGATATTTTTGTGATGAAAATTATGAAAGATGACAGCTACTGCATTTTCTATGGACACGGTCAACTTGAATTACCTAACTGATGAAGAGGGTAAAAAAACGGGTGTTTTAATACCCATTGAAGATTGGGAAGAAATAAAAAAAATGATTGAATATAGTTTATTGAAAGATAGCCTTTTGCAGGCCTTTCAGGAGATGAATGAGATGAGAAAAGGCTTAAAACCAAGACTTAGTCTTAATGATGTGATCAATGAGTTATAAAGTTATTATCTCTGCTACGGATAAATTCCGATCAGAAGTAAAAAAACTATCTAAGAAGCATGCGTCATTGAAAGAGGATTTGATAAAGTTGCAAAGTGAACTTTTGATGAACCCTAAAATGGGTGTGCTTATAAAAGAGAATACGTATAAAATCCGACTGGCAATAAAAAGCAAGAACCGAGGAAAGAGTGGAGGAGCAAGAGTCATCACTTACTATTTTGAAGAGGCAGAAATACAAGATACCTCCGAACTTTTCCTGCTAACAATCTATGATAAGGCTGAACATAGTTCTATTGATGATTCTATTTTAAATTTTTTGATTCGAGAAGTTGAGGCTATTATTTCAGAGAGGAATTCATCGGAAGAGGAATGATTCCCTACCACACCCTCTTCCTCGACCGCGATGGCGTCATCAACGAGCGCCTCCCCGGCGACTATGTAGCCCAATGGTCTGATTTTCAATTCACCCCGCGTGCCCTCGAAGCACTGGCTTTTTTCGCCACCCATTTTGAACACATCATCGTGGTGACCAACCAGCAAGGCATCGGCAAAGGGAAAATGAGTGAGGCCCAACTGGCTGAGATTCACCAAAAAATGATCCATGAAATTGCAGTAGTCGGTGGGCGCATCGACGCAGTATACTATTGCCCGGACTTATCCAGTGTCCCCAACAATTGCCGCAAACCCGCACCGGCCATGGCGCTCAAAGCCCAAGCGAATTTCCCGGCCATTGATTTTCAAACTTCAATCATGGTGGGCGATTCGGTTTCTGACCTGGAATTTGGCCAAAACCTGGGCATGTACACCGTGCTCATCGAAGGCAAAAGCGACGAACTGGATAAATTGGAACGAGCCTTGGCCAATGGCCTACAGGTCCATCAACGCTTTGCTTCATTGTGGGAATTTGCTGAGTATTGCCACTCTTCAAACCTTAACTTGTAGTTGTGTCGCTCGCGACAGCCTTAAGCTCCTTCAACAATCAATTGAATTCTACCTCCGTAGCTCCATAGCCATACCGCGGATGGTATTCGTTTTTAAAGGTTTTGACATGCGGGTGTTGGAAGAGGAGGGTAGCGATGGCATTTTTCAGTTTGCCTTCTCCTACGCCATGGATGATAAACACCCGGTCTACCCCCGTTCTGACTGCTTCGTCGAGGTATTGCTCAAAACGGCGGATTTGTAAGTTGATAATATCCGAATTGCTCATTTTTCGTTGATCCTTCACCAGATTTTCGATGTGAAGGTCCAACTCAATTTTAAACTCCGCCAATTGTCTGACCTCGTGTTTGGGGTCACTGGAATGGTGAATCACTGTGGCGTGTGGCTGTACATTTCGCTCGGTGTAGGATTTGAGGTCTTCCGTACCCGTTTCCTTCTCTTCGCTCGCGTCCAACTCATGTTTTTCAAAAACGCGGAAATGGTGAACTGGGCGATCCAAAAACGGGGCCGTGATGATTTTGGTGAAAAAAGTCTTGGGCTTGATGTTGATCTCCTTGCGCAGTTTTTTGCCATCGCCATCGGTCAACAAGCGCCAGCACTCCATTTCTACGGACGGACTATCGTTGAGTTGGTCGAACAGCAATTCTCCAATCCGCTCATAGTGCAGGCTGTTCAATTTGCTGCTGTGCTCTATAGCGGCTCTTTTTCCCAAAAACAAAGTGAAATTGTACACCACGTCCATGCGGGTATCATTGATCACATAAATCAGGTATTTTTCGGGTGAGCTGTCTTCTTTGTAAATGGGGTCAAAAGCCAGCTGGATGCCCATACTTTTCAAGATGGCGTATTGGGCATTGCCTCCTTTGACGGGTACACCTAAGGCTGGCGGCACAATCTTGGGCCGTGGCGGTGGAACGTTCATTTGAGGCTGAGCTTTGGGTTTGCCCTTCATGACGGGTGCCGCCGCCACGTATTGATCGGCCATCACGATGTTTTCAATGTTCACCGGAATTTCCATGTCTTCACCACTGAGTCGTACATTCACAGTCTCAGCATCAAGCAAAGAAACCACTGTACCTTCGTCGCCAGTATGAATAAATTTTACCTTTGTACCTATTGGAAAACGCATAAGTTAGAGTTTGAGGGTTCCAACGCTCCAAAGTTCCTGGGTTCGAAGGCTTAATGTTGAGCTCTTGAACACAGGAACTTTGGAACTTTGGAACCCTGGAACACTCAAAATTATTACTTCTTTTGGAAAATCAAACATATTCCTGGCGCTGGAGACTGGCACAATTCCTGGAGTTGCGCTGGTGGCGACGGTATTTGCAACAACTGAACTGGCCCGACTATGTGGAGGCCAAACGAGTCCATTGGCGTAAGGTCTTGACTCAAATGGAATTAGAACTACTGCCGGGTGAGCGGGTTTTGGACGCAGGCTGTGGACCTGCCGGTATTTTCACCATTTTGGAAGCACAAAAAGTAGACGCGATTGACCCTTTATTGGAGGCTTATGAAAAAAAGTTGCCAGATTTTCGGCTAAATCAATTCCCATATGTGCATTTTCGGGCCATGATGCTGGAGCAATTGGACCGGCAGGAAGTGTATGACCACGTATTTTGCCTCAACGCCATCAATCACGTAGCTGATCTGGAAAAAGCAACGCAGCGCTTGATACACAGTCTTAAACCGGGCGGTACGCTGCTAATTAGTATAGATGTGCACCGGTTTGCGCTGCTCAAGTTTATTTTCCGCATTTTACCTGGCGATGTGCTCCATCCACAGCAAGATGATCTAAGGGATTATGTTCACTTACTGGAAAAATTAGGTTTAGACCTAGAAAAAAAACTGGTGCTAAAACAAGGCTGGATTTTTAATTATGCAGCCATAAAGGCCCAAAAAAGAAATGGCTCATCAACCTGAGTTGGTTGCGAGCCATTCCGGGAATAGTGTCAAACGATAACGTAACAGGAATAAATCAAGTACACCTATTTGGGATGCACAGGTGCTTTTCTCACAGTATGCTATTGTAGAAAAAAAGGTTAATGAATGATCAATTTGTGAACCTGGCTCAGTGGTTTGCCACTGGCATCTGTCCAATGTACAAAGTACATGCCCGCTGTCAGGTTCGTCACGTCTACTTGTATGCCACTGCTGGTTTCCGTAGACAAGTTTTGAGATTGAACCAGTTGCCCCTGAATGTTTTTGATCAATAATGTTGACGCGGTAGCTGGATCAGCTTTGTCATGAGCCCCAATTTGTAGCGCTTGATCTAAACCCTCCTCTGCCTGGGCATTGAAATAGAACTGCCCGCGAGTTGGATTGGGATAGATGGCTGGCAAGCCGTCGGTAAGGGATCGCTCATTGCTACGGGTGACAAATACTACTCCCGCTGCGGCACTGGTATCTCCGCTTTGGCAAATGGAACGCACCCGCCACTCATAAGTACGACCAACGCGAACTCCACTTACACTGGCGCTGGTATTGGCCGTCACTACACTGGCCCATTTGGTTACACTAGGCTTGAGTTGACGGATTTCAGCCAGATAAGAGGCGGCGCCAGCTGCCTCCCAGCGCAAAGTGACTTTGCTGATCACATGCACCTGATTGATGCCCAGTGGTACCGGGCAATTTATTTTGCTACCGCAAGGAATACATGAGCCGCCACAATCAATGCCAGTCTCATCGCCATTTTGGAGGCCATCTCCACAGGTTTCGCCTGGTTTGATCTCGGTTAAAGCCTGTAAGCCTTGAGAGCTGAGGAAGCTGTTCCGAAACCCGCCCTTAGCAAAAAGTGCTTGCATGCGGCGAGCTTGCCCTTGAGTGAACAAATTCATACACCCATCATCGGTGTAGTCCATGAAATTTTGAACCATCAATTTACCTCCACAGGAATAAGCATCCTTGGGACAACCGTGATTCGCTTCGTCAGAATCAGGCGTATCCGGCACCATGTCATCAATGCTACAGTCGCCGTCACCCCAGATGTGAAAGAGGTTGAGCCAGTGCCCAACTTCGTGGGTGGTGGTACGGCCCCGGTCAAAAGGCGCCTTGGTATGGCCATAGCGGCCAAAAAATTGGTAGTCAATCACTACGCCGTCACTCGCCGCCGGACCGCCCGGAAGCTGGCCGTAGCCCATGATGTCGCCTTCCAGGTTACAGACCCAAATGTTGAGGTAGTGCCCGGTTGGCCAGGCATCAATGCCACCCGATTTGCTGAATTTGACATCGTCGTAAGTAGAAAAATTAGAATAAGAAGTGTACCTGCGGCGAATGCCATTGGTAGGTGTTCCATCAGGAGCCTGTTTTGCCAATTGAAATTGGATGCCCGTATGTGCTGCTTGTGGCCAGGCTGCATCCGCATCTGGATTTAGCCGACCAAAATCTTCGTTCAAAACACGAATTTGTTCCAGTATTTGCTCGTCGGAAATGTTTTCTGTAGGGTTGTTGTGTACAATGTTGACTACAACCGGAATTAAAATGTTATTTCCGTCACGCAATTGTGGCGTTTGAGTAAAAAGCTGAGTATGTCGCTCAATGAGCGCCCGGTTTTGTGCGGTGTTGGTGTGCTTGGTCAATACGTATTCCCAATGATCTAAAGTGGCACAATTGCGCTGCGCAGTGGCAGCTGAAACCAATAGAATTGGGAACAGGAAGCATGAGAGTGTTCTGGCAGTCATGATTTGTTTCGATTACAGTGTCCAAAAAATCAATAAATATTAACCCTTTGGCACTTATTTACCCCTAAATATTAGCGTCGCGATGGCGTGATTTTGGTTGTGCTCCGTTGAATAGGAAGATGAACACAATTCCAACAATGAGACATACTACTCTCTAGCAAAGAGAGGCCATCATGATCGTCTCATTGTTCGTTTTTGGGCGCAAACAAGTTGTTTTGGTGCAAAGAAGGCATTGGGTGCAAGGACGAGGTACTAATCTCCCGATGATGCGACTCAAGCGCAAAATCATGAAGACAGACCAATTGCAACCAACTAAACGTTGTGTAAGTGATGTTGATTAAACCTGATGGAAATGTGAAGTACCTGAAACCGGTTATAAATGTGAACTATCACAAGGGGGGGACGTGATATTTCGACAGTAATATTACAATCATTTTTTGAAACATCCTTATATTGAGGCGACTTTTTTCATATTAATGTCATTTTTTTTGTAAAAATGCAGCCCTACCGGAATTTTCAACCTGTTTTTGACCCCAATCCACAGTCCTTTTTAGTCCGAAAAGTAAACCAAATTAAGCTTAGTCTCTGACAGTGAGTTAGATTCAAAACACAAAACTACTCATTCATATTCTTTTGTAAACTGACATGTACATGACAAGTTTAAACCAGCAATTCCGGAAGATTTTGGTAGCCAATCGCGGGGAAATAGCCATACGGGTATTACGCGCGGCTGCTGAGCTGAAAATTTCTACTGTTGCGATCTACACTTTTGAAGATCGTTACTCCTTGCACCGCTTCAAAGCTGACCAGGCCTTCCAAATTGGAGCGGATGATGACCCACTCAAACCTTACCTTAACATAAAGGAGATCATTCGGGTAGCCAAAGAGAATCAGGTGGACGCCATTCACCCGGGTTATGGCTTTTTGTCCGAAAATGTAGACTTTGCCCGGGCCTGCCGCGATGCTGGAATCACCTTTATCGGCCCAGACCCCGAAATTATGGATCAGTTGGGGGATAAAATTGCCGCCAAGAACATCGCGCGCAAAACGGGCATTCCCCTCATCCCTGATAGTGAACTCGACCTCAGTACTGCTGAAATCGCCCTTGCTGAGGCGCGACGTATTGGTTATCCTGTGATCATCAAGGCTGCGTCGGGCGGCGGTGGCCGGGGTATGCGGGTGGTACGCGACGATGATTCATTGCTCAAGGAATACAAAGAAGCTGGTAGTGAGGCTTTGACAGCTTTTGGGGACGGAACCCTCTTTTTGGAAAAATTCATCGAACGCCCTAAACACATCGAAGTACAAATCCTGGGTGACCGCCACGGCAACATCGTTCACTTGTACGAACGCGACTGTTCGATTCAGCGTCGCTTCCAAAAAGTAGTCGAAATTGCACCCGGGGTGAGCATCCGCAAAGAAGGCACCAAAGAAAAACTTTACGAATACGCCCTCAAACTAGCCCGGGCAGTAGGCTACAACAATGCAGGAACCGTGGAATTTCTGCTGGACGAAGAAGAAAACGTCTATTTCATTGAAGTGAACCCCCGTATCCAGGTGGAGCATACCGTTACGGAAGAAGTGACGGGCATTGACCTGGTGCGTTCCCAAATCCTGATTGCCCAAGGCCTGCCCTTGACTGGTGAGGAAGTGGGTATCCCGAGCCAGGAATCCATTGAATGTTCCGGTTGTGCCATCCAGTGCCGGATCACTACGGAAGACCCCACCAATGAATTCAAACCCGATTACGGTACCCTGATCGCCTACCGCAGTCCGGGTGGTATGGGCATTCGTCTGGATGCAGGGAGTGCTTTTGCAGGCGCCCGCATTTCGCCCTTTTTTGACAGTTTGTTGGTGAAAGTGACCGCCTGGGGGCGCGATATGCCTTCAGCTGCGCGCAAATTGCACCGGGCACTACGCGAGTTTCGGGTGAGAGGCGTCAAAACCAACATCGGCTTTTTGTTGAATTTGCTGGAAAACGAGGACTTCCAAAACCGGAACTTCACCGTTAATTTCATCAAAGAAAATCCGCAACTGCTCAAGTCGCGCAACTGGCAGGACAGTGGTACCCGGATTTTACGCTACGTAGCGGAAGTCATTGTCAACAAAAACCCGGATGTATTATTTAAAGACCCAAATGTGGTCTTGTTGAATCCAGTGGTGCCCCAATACAATACCGAAGAAGCTTTCCCCAAAGGTAGCAAAGACCGCCTGAAAGAACTCGGGCGGGAAGGTTTTGTCCAATGGTTGAAGGACGAACCCCGCATCCAATATACCGATACAACCTTCCGCGACGCCCACCAATCGCTATTGGCCACGCGGGTACGTACCTACGACCTGATGAAAATTGCCGAAAGTTATGCCCGCCATCACGGGGATCAGGTGTTTTCGATGGAAGTATGGGGTGGTGCAACCTTTGATGTAGCCCTGCGCTTTTTGCACGAATGCCCCTGGGAGCGTTTGGAACAAATTCGGCAGGCAATCCCCAATGTACTTTTACAGATGTTGATTCGGGGTTCTAACGCCGTAGGCTATACCGCTTATCCCGACAATGTGATTGTCAAATTCATCGAAGAAGCAGCTAAAACCGGCATCGACATTTTCCGCATTTTTGACTCGCTCAACTTTGTAGACTCCATGCGTACCAGTATTCGTACCGTCAGGGAGCGTACGGATTCGCTTGCGGAAGCCTGTATCTGTTATACCGGAGACATAAGTGACCCTACCCGTACCAAGTTCAGCCTGCAATATTACCTCGATTTGGCGCGTAGATTGGAAGACGAAGGGGCTCATATCCTCTGCATCAAAGACATGGCGGGATTGCTCAAACCTTATGCTGCCGATCTATTGGTGAAAGAGTTGAAAAAAGCGGTCGACCTGCCGATTCACCTGCATACCCACGATACTTCTTCGATCCAGGCCGTTTCTTACCTCAAAGCCGTCGAGGCTGGAGTTGACGTTGTGGACTTGGCGCTGGCCTCCATGAGTGGACTGACCTCGCAGCCCAATTTCAACTCCTTTGTGGCCATGATGGAGGGCAATGAACGTGAAAACCCCATCTCTTTGCACAGCCTCAATGAATTTTCGAATTATTGGGAATTGGTGCGCCGGGTTTATCATCCCTTTGAATCGGAATTGCGAGCAGGATCAGCGGATGTCTACGAGCACGAAATCCCCGGGGGGCAGTACTCCAACTTGCGGCCGCAAGCACGGGCGCTGGGCCTCGAAGACAAATTTGAACTCGTCAAACACAATTACCGCGTAGCCAACGACCTTTTTGGCGACATCGTCAAAGTGACACCTTCTTCCAAAGTAGTGGGTGATATGGCTCTGTTCATGACTTCCAACAACCTTACCGCCGAGGATGTCATCAAGCGGGGCAATGCGCTGGCTTTTCCCGATAGTGTGAAGGCACTAATGCGGGGCGATTTGGGTCAGGTGGAAGGTGGATTTCCCAAAGACATCCAGGACGTGGTCTTGAAAGGGGAGAAACCCTACACCATGGCTCCCAATGCCAACATGCAGCCCTTGGATCTTGACGCTGCTTTCGCGGATTTCCAAGAAAAGTTTGGTCTCAACACCAAATTTCGGGATTTCCTTTCTTACCAGATGTATCCCAAGGTATATGAGGAATACCACGAATCCAGAAGTAAGTACGGTGATCTGAGCCACCTTTCTTCCAAAGTCTTTTTCTTTGGCATGGAGCCCATGCAAGAAATCATCATCGAACTGGACAAGGGCAAAAACATTGTGGTCAAATACCTCAACAAAACCCAGCCTGATGAACTCGGCAACCGGGTGGTGTTCTTCCAATTGAACGGCCAATCACGGATGCTTTCGGTGCGGGATAAAACGGCAAAAACGGAATCGATTGTCCACCAAAAAGTAAGTACCGCCAAGGATGTAGGCGCACCTCTGCAAGGTAGTCTCGCCAAAATCTTGGTTAAAGAAGGTGATGCCGTACAAGCCAACTCGCCACTCTTTATCATCGAAGCCATGAAAATGGAAAGCACCATTATCGCCCACGAAGCGGGAACGGTGAAGAAGATCCATTTGAAGGAAAAGACGCTGGTGGAACAGGATGATTTGATTATTGAACTGGAATAAAAAAGTTGAGGAAGGTTGAGATGGTTGAGTGAGGTTGAGGCTGCCGCGAGCGACATTGACAGTTAAATTCTAGAATGAATCCTTGTTCAAAATCGCTCGCGGCAGCCTAAACCTTCCTAAACCTCCTCAACTTTCCTCAACCAAAAAAAACGCAATGGATATTCGCCCAGCAACCCCGGCCGACCTCGACGCCGTATGGCACCTCTGGAAAGCCGTAGTTGACCAAAAAATCTACTTCCCTTACGACGAGACCTACTCGCGTGCACAAATGGAAGCAACCTGGATCAACCTCGACAATGCAGTCTTTATAGCTGACCTGGACGGGCAAATTGCCGGGGCCTACATCCTGCGCCCCAACCAACCAGGCTACGGCAAACACATTGCCAATGCAGCCTACATGGTCGATGCGCAAATTCGGGGCCAAAAAATTGGTACTCAACTCTGTGCCCATTCCATTCAAGCGGCCAAACACCTGGGTTACCGAGGCATGCAATTCAACCTGGTGGTTAGCACCAATGAATCGGCGGTGCGTGCCTGGAAAGCCAATGGTTTTGAGATCATTGGCACCACCCCCGGCGGCTTTTACCACCATGAATTGGGTTATGTGGACACCTACATTTTTTTCAAAGACTTGACCAAGGAAATATGATCATGATCAGTTATCGTTTGGCCAAACCAGAAGACGAAGCAGCCATCGCCCGACTTCATGCCCAAAGTTGGCAAAAACACTACCGGGGCATTTTTAGTGATGCTTATCTGGATGAACAAGTGGTGCAGGAACGCGCCGATTTGTGGGCCGGACGTTTTGCCCAGCCCATTCCCAATCGGGAGATTTTATTGGCGGAAAAAAATGGGCACTTGGTTGGTTTTGCCTGTATTGAAATCAATGAAAGTCCAGTTTTTGGCACTTTATTGGATAATCTTCACGTCAGCCGCGAGGCACAAGGCCAGGGCATTGGTGCCCAATTGATGGAACGTACCGCCCAATTGGCCGAATCCAAACAACCTAGACTGGGCTATTACTTGTGGGTGCTGGAGGAAAATCACCAAGCCCGGAAATTTTACGCTTTGATGGGGGCCACCAATCACGAAACCGTGCCTCACGAAAACCCGGATGGCGGGACGGCGATGGTGTGTCGGTACATTTGGCGGAGTACGGAGGAGGTTAGGTTGAGGAAATAGTCGTTAGGCTTGAGGTAAGTTGATTATCCTTAATGGTTGGTGATTTTGGCATAAGGCCCTTTTGAGTTGAGAGTTCCGAATACATGAGTTTAGAGTTTTGAAGTGAGCTACCGCAGCCTCTTTGACACAACCTTGTTCTAAGTCGCTGCGGTAGCTCACTTCAAAACTCTAAACTCATGTATTCTTAACTCGTAACTCAAAAAAAGTATCAATTCCCTAATAATCAAACATCTAAAGTCTATTGCAATTCTTTTAACCACGCCCCAATCCGCTCAAACACCTGCGCCTTCTCCGGCTCATTGTGCGTTTCATGGTAAAACCCCTCAAATTCCGTAAAACTCAAAGGCCCACTCACTCGCTCCGCAAAAGCTTTACTAGCGGGATGGGAAGTGATTTTATCCGCAGTGCCATGGAACAACAAGGTGGGGACCGGCATTTCGCCGGCAAAAGTTTGTAAAACCTTAGCCCCTTCCATCAGCTCATAGCCCATACTCGGTGTAATTTTATTGTGCACCAAGGGATCTTTTTGGTACGCTGAAACCACTTGTGGATCGCGAGACAAATGGTTTACATCCAGATCATTTGGCATCGATAGCTTAGGTAAAAAGAGCTTCAACCAGCGCGCCGCACTCACCTTCCAAGCAGCTGGTGCAAAAGCCAGATCAATCCAGGGCGAAGAAACAATCAGCCCTGCAATGGCAGCCTTTCTTTTTAGGGTATAATTCAAAACCACATTCCCTCCCATGCTGTGTCCGTACAGCACAATGGGGGTTCCCGGATATTCTTTTTCCACTTTCCGTAGGAATAAAGCCAGGTCATCCAACAAGGCTTCCAAACTAGGGCTGTGCCCCCTTGGGCCTCCCGATTCTCCATGCCCCCTTTGGTCATAGGCCATCAAAGCATATCCTTGCTGGTTAAAATAATCGGCCACATGTCCATACCGACCACAATGCTCGCCCATCCCGTGCACCAGGGCAATCACTGCTTTGGGTTCAACATGATCCCAACTTAAACAACGGAGATTTAAGCCATCAGAGGTAGTGAGATAGAGGGTGCGTGGTGCTGGCATGGATTTCTGTTTATAAGTTCCCAGGTTCCTAGGTTCCAAAGTTCCAAGGTTAAGCACCAACCCTGGAACTTTGGAACCTAGGAACTCTGGAACCTTGTATCTTTACGCCAAATTAGCAATTAAGCATGAAATTAAAAATCGTTTTTATGGGAACCCCGGATTTTGCGGTTCCTTCACTGGATGTTCTGGTGAAAAATGGCTACGAAGTAGTAGGCGTGGTGACGGTAGCAGATAAAATGGGTGGCCGGGGCATGAAACAGGTTTTGGAATCTCCCGTAAAAAAATATGCGGTTGAACATGGCATTCCGGTCCTGCAACCGGAAAAATTGCGCAACCCAGAGTTTTTGGCCCAGTTGCGGGCATTGGAAGCCAATTTATTCATCGTAGTCGCTTTCCGCATGCTCCCCGAAATCGTGTGGAACATGCCAGCATTGGGCACTTTTAACCTTCATGGCTCCTTATTGCCTCGCTATCGCGGTGCAGCCCCCATCAATTGGGCCGTCATCAATGGCGACACTGAAACGGGCGTAACCACCTTTTTCCTGCAACACGAAATCGACACCGGCAACATCATTTTTCAAGATAAACTCCCCATTGGCGAAAACGAAACGGCTGGCGACATACACGATCGCATGATGCAACTGGGTGCAGGCACAGTGCTCAAAACGGTACAAGCTATTGAAGACAGTACGGTGCCACGGCAAGCACAAGACGATTCCCAAGTGAGCCATGCTCCCAAAATTTTCCACGAAACCTGCCAGATTAACTTTGATCAAAATACTGCTCAAGTACACAATTTTGTACGTGGCCTGAGCCCTTTCCCTGCGGCCTGGACAATGCTGGATGAGCTGGAATTGAAGGTGCTGCGGACGGAAAAAGAAATGGTCGAGCATGAACATCCGACTGGGCACTTGTTTTCGGATGGGCGCTCGTATTTGAAATACAGCACCAGGGATGGCTATGTAAAAGTGTTGGAATTGCAATTGCAGGGACGGAAAAGGATGGGGGTGAAGGATTTTTTGAATGGGTATAAAATAAAAGCTCAATAATCCCTGTTCCCTTAGTATCCCCGCCAACCCACAAGAATGGGTGTGGGTGTGGCTGTGAAAGTGTGGGTGTGTGGTCTTTCACCGCCCGAGACACCCCGCCAACCCACGAATTTATCCGTGGGAGGCTACAAAAGAACCTAACCCATGAATTTATTCGTGGGACTAAAACCACGACCATGACTACTCTGTTCCACCCCGTCGCCCCCGGCGACACCCTCACCAGCATCGCCCGTCAATACGACGTCAAAATCCGCCAGCTCAAAGCCCTCAATGGCCTGCAATCCAGCCAATTGTTCCTGGGGCAGAGCCTCCTGATTCGAGTAGACGAGGAAGACGACAGCCCCGTGATCGCCAAATCCCGCAGTTTGGTTGACACCTCCTCCTCCCAGCACGTCGTCAAAGCTGGCGACACCCTCTACCGCATCGCCATCAATTACAAAGTGACAGTCGATCAAATCAAAAAAGACAACAACCTCAAATCAGATGCCCTGAGTGTAGGAACAGTGCTGCGCATCGGCAGCAACCAGCCAATCACTACCCCAGTGAGTCCCCAGAATTTTAAAAACTACAAGGTGGTCAAGGGTGACACCTTGAGCAAAATTGCCCGGGAAAATAATACGACAATCGTCGCCTTGCGCAGCCTCAACAACCTGAAGAGCGACGCACTGAGCATTGGCCAGGTACTCAAGGTCAGTATCAGTGTTGGGGGGAATACCTTCCCGCCCGTTACACCATTGCCACCCAGTCCACCGCCAGTGGTGGTTAGGCCGCCAGTGGTCAATCCTCCAGTACCTACGCCGCCGCCTACACCAACGCCGAATCCACCAGTAAACCCCTCCAGCAATTCAGCCCTGTTGAGCCGCCGGGAGGACACCAGTTACAACCTCTACTTGGAAATCCGCCTACTTAGTAATGAAATCCGCACTTTTAAACTCATCCGAAAACTGAATGGCTACAGCCTTTCGGGCCAGGCCCGTGCTGTACCCACCCATGCCGCCATTGCTGCCGCTGGATTGACCCCACAAATCTTCAATGCCTTGCAATTTTGTAAAAAAGTAGAAGGGCATTATGACGCCATCAACACCTATGACGTGGGCATTTTTTCCTACGGTTTCATTCAGTTTGCCGCCAAATTTAGTCTGAACCCGCTGCTGCAAAGCATGAAAACCAATGCCCCGCTACAATTCCAACAAATCTTTGAAAGAGCCGGAATTACGGTCAGAAACGGGCAGGTCAGTGTAGCCTCAGCACCATCGATTGTCAATCAGGTGCAGCTATGGGAATACATCAAATCCCAGTCAGATTTGTTTGTGCCTTTTATTCAGGCAGGTTTTGTGCAGGAATTGGTGGTGGAGCAATACCGGGTGGCCAACGCCTTGTATGCGGTACCTTCGCTGGGTGCGATGCTGAATTTGAATTTGGCAAATGGGGCCAGGATACAAACGCCCGTATCAAACGTTTTACGTGACCTAGAAACCCAGGCCTTGGCGGTTGCCATGGGTGTGAACCTTGGCCCAAACTACATGGCCATGGTGCTCAGTGAAGCCCTGAGTGATCTGGCGCAAAACCGCAGCATTACCGATACAAATTTTCTGGCCAGCACCTCCTGGCGCGACATTTGCAGCCATTTAATCGCCTTTGAAACGGTGCCTCGGCCGGATCAATCCCGGCGGAAGAGTGCGCTGACGATTGAGCGGGCGCGGAAAATCCTGGAGATCGGGGTGCCAGTGGTTTTGGTATAATAAGCTTAAAAAAATGTAGTACTGAGGTGAATCCTTAAGTGCCTTCAGTTTCTTAGGTGGTGAATAATACCCAGCTTCGCTGGTTTTTCTTTTTTCACCACCTAAGAAACCAAAGGCACCTAAGGGACACCTCAGTAGGTATTCATATCGTCTAGGGAAGTGTATCCGGTTTGATTCCCGCCAACGGAGCCACCTGCAAAGTCTTCAAAAAGTTCGTATCCCTCCGCAGCGAATCCCGGTAAATGATCGAGTCCCGAATCATCTTGGTCTGGCGTTCGTCCAGCGCAATTCTTTGTTTGTCCACTTTGAGGTAGAGTGAACCAAGGGCAAAGAGTACCCCAAGGTTTAGTACGACTAAAAAAATGAGAAACTGCTTGGCAAAAGTATACGTTTGATTAGGCTGGTTTTCCGACATGATTTTTTATTTAGGGTTGAGGGAAGTTTAGGGAAGTTGAGAAGGTTGAGGCTCCGCGAGCGATTTTGACAATATCCTTGTCTAAGTCGCTCGCGGAGCCTCAACCTTCTCAACCTCCTTAAACTTTCTCAACTATTACACAGTACGTTTAACGACATACCCAATCAACAGATTGAGCAAAAAGAACACCCAAATTCCACCCGTAAGGTACGCCCAATCTCGCGTGAAAGCAACTAGAAAGCCCGATTGCCCGATCGAGTAGAAGCTATAGCGCAACCAGTCCAGCCCATTGCGCGTCCAGAGTTTTTGCACGGGATCGGGCTGGCCATCGGCAGTTTTGCCATAATCGAAGGGGGTATTGACATTAATGTATTGGCTGAGTTCACTTTTTAGAGCGGGAAAAGGAGCGGTATTGTCTTTGATGGTACGGGTGACTTCGTCCAGGCGGTGTTTGGCCAATTGATCCACGTAGGCCTTGCGCACCAAATCTTCCTGAGCGCGTTCGTAGGACGGGAAGGAATTGGCGGTGCTTTCGCTTTCTTTGTCCATCAAACGGTCGTATTCCCCCTGCTTGGTAGAAGCTTTGAAAAAGACGGGTAAAATGTCGACCAGTACAAAAAAGACGATCAAAAACCACTTGGTCCACTTTACCGATGTTCCTCCGACTGGCTTGGCTTCCAATCGTTCAAGGGCAACTTCACGGGCCAGGTAATTGTAGCTGAATTGATCCTGGAAACCCTTGAGTTTTGCTTCCCGTTCGGCTTGCAGTTTGCCGATTTCTTTGGTGTTGTCGCCAATTTTTACATCATTCTTATTGCGCAAGGCGGCAATTTCCTCATTGAGGTAACCAATTTCTTCCTTGATTTCATTGGCACGAGGGCCGTATTGCTTCATGCCCGAGGTAGTACCACAATTCATGGTGGTATCTTTACCACTCATTTCAAACAGCAACAGTTTTTCCTTGCAGGCGCGTTCAGCCAATTTGAGTTCTACCTCTCCCTTGAGCGTGGAGTCGCGGTTGCGCACCACGTCGATGGTATTTTCGTACTGGGCATAAATGGCTTTTTCCCCTTCTTCTTTCATGGCAAAAAGCTCCTGTTCCAAACTATCGTCGAAAACGAGCAGTACAATCGGGTGCGAAACCAGCACTCCGATGCCAATCGAAAACAACAAACGGCTTAGAAATAAGAAGGAAAACAAGTCTTTGCGGGCACTATCGGACTTGCGGAAAGTGGAAACAATAAAGCGGTCAAAGGTAAAAACGATGCAAGCCCAAACGATCCCGGCACCGATGTAAACGAATGGTTTGTCGGTCAAGGTAGAAACGGCGTACATCATCGAAAACAGCCCGAGTACTGCCGGCACCAGCACCAAACCGCCATATCCGGCGTGTTTGACGTGCTCAGAGCGCCCGGTTCGGTCCAGGATTTCCCGGTCCGAACCTGCGCTCCACACAAAAAAATCGTAGAATAATCCCTTCATAAACAGTCGGATGAATAAGCCCCAAATAACAGGCATTTTAAGCTCCTATGTCACAATTTGGGACGAACCCGGGCAAAAAAGGGACAAATTCTAAGGTTTAACCTTTTTAAGTTGATAATCCAGGCGCTCCTGGTCTGAAATGCGTTGCTGAATCACGTAGACGTAGCTCTGTGATGTTTTGTTGCCGTACTGGGTGAAGGCTTTGCTGGCCCAGTCTTCGGCTTCTTTCAGGTTGCCGTTGCGTTCCAGGGCGAGGGCGAGGTTGTGAGCGGCCTTACCTTTGGTTTTGGGATCGCGGGCCGAGCTGAGCAGGTCGTGCCAAACTTCGGCGGCGGCTTCCCATTTGTTGGCTTGGGTGAGGCGGTGCGCTTCCTCCATGGCACTCTTGTCTGCACCTTTGGCGGTGTTGTAATAGGTGCGGCTTACATTGACCCAAACCGGGGCAATTCGTTTGCCGTAAGCGTCGCCAGCTTTGGAAGCCAGTTCTCGTACTGCGGTCAATTGAGAACGCAAATTGTTGCGGGATCTATCCTGGGTGTCCCCTGTGGCAGAATCCTCATCATATTCACTAACCGTATTTTCATCCACAACCACTCGCTTTTTGGCGTCGTAAACGCGCCAGCCCATGTATACGCGTAGGTTGCGGCGGGCGGTGTGGGTGTACTTGATGACTTCGGTGCCGTCCTTTTGTTTGGATTTGTAGCTGGATTGGCTGTACGAAATGTCGGAGGAAGAATCAAAAGACTCCAACGCAATCATGGCATCCGCGCCGTATTTGCTGCAAATGGATTGCACCTCATTCCAATTCATCGGCGGCAACATTTGTTTGCCATTTTTTAAGCCGTTGTATTCCAGCCCGGTTCCTTTTACCTGTAGGGTAGGGGTGCGGGTCAGGGTGGTAGTGAGGTTTTGCAGGGCCAAACGACGCCCTTCGCGGTCTTGCCCAACATCTTCCCCGGAAATGGCACCTTCCAGGAAGTTGGCAAAACCTTTTTCCGGTTTGCTGCGGTCGATCAGGGCTACGACTTTGATGTCATCTGGCAAGACAATTTGAGAAGGTTGCAGTACTTCCAGCAAGGTAGAACTGGTGCCACAACTCCAGGAAATAAGCGCTACCAAGGCAAGTAGCAATAGGGATTGATTTTTCATCACTTGTGTCAGGTTTTGGTGGTTGTAATAAATGTGTATCTCAGACCAAAAAAGTCAGGTCCAAGATGCATTTTTTCGATGGGTGATGTGAAAAACAGGGTGGAAAATTAGGGCTATTTCGATTTAGGTCATTTTTTAGGTAGTATCGGAATCAGGAATTTTCCGACTTTTGGGAATTCAGAAATGTACTCATGGCCAAAAGTAACTCATTGTTTCTAATTAATGCTGCGCTACTGCCCGATTTTAAGGAGCAGTTGCCCGGTATTGACTGGCCTGAGTATGCTAAAAACTTCCCTAAGATAAGCTTTACCAGCGATAATTTTAGCTTTTATGCCTCGGTTTCCTCCGTATATTCTTCAAAAATTGAGGGCGAAGACATTGACCTCAACAGTTTTTTGAACCACAAGTTTTTTAATGGAAACTACCAACCCGATTATACCCGCAAAATAGATGATCTTTTTGAAGCGTATACCTTCGCAAAAGATCAGGTACTGAATCCTGCAAATTTGCTCAAAGCCCATGCCATCTTGACCAAACACATTTTGCGCAGCAGTGGGAGAGGTAAAATTCGCAACAAACAAGAATTCATCATCAACAGTCAGGGGCAAATTGAATACGTGGCTGCTGATGCCGGAATTGTGGTTCTAGAGATGGAAAAGTTTTTTAAGGATTTGAAGCGACTGGTAAAAATGAAACTATCCTTTGCTGAAACCTTGTACTATGCCGCTATGCTGCATTTGGCTTTGCTCAAAATCCACCCTTTTGAAGATGGCAATGGGCGAATGGCCCGTTTGCTTGAAAAATGGTTTTTAGCGAGCCAGCTAGGCCCAGAAGCCTGGAACATTCCCAGCGAACAATATTACTATCAAAACCTAAGCGCCTATTACCGCAATGTACACATTGGCTTTGACTACGAAACTGTAGACTATCAGCGTAGTTTGCCTTTTTTGCTTATGTTGCCACAGGCCATCCAACATCAATCCTAAACTTACTAAAAGACATGCTACCACCCATCCAACACAGCGTACTGGAACGTTTTTTGCGCTACGTGCAAATCGATACCCAATCCAACCCTTTTTCCCAAACTTTCCCCACCACGGAAAAGCAAAAAGACCTTGCTCGGGTGTTGGCCCAAGAGCTCCAAGATTTGGGCATTAGCGACGCCCACATGGACGAGCACGGCTACGTATACGCTACCATCCCCGCCACGGTGGACAAAGCCGTCCCCGTCATTTGTTTTTGCTCGCACATGGATACCTCGCCGGATAGCAGTGGTACCAATGTGAAGCCTATGATCCACCACAATTATGACGGTCGCGATCTGGTGTTGCCCGACGACCTCAATGTGGTCATCCGCTTGCAAGACCATCCCAACCTGGGCGAACAAATGGGCAACGACATCGTCACGGCCAGTGGCCTCACCTTGCTAGGCGCGGACAACAAAGCAGGCGTTGCCGAAATCATGGACGCCGCGCAGTATTTCATGCGTCACCCGGAAGTGCCCCACGGTGCCATCAAAATCCTCTTCACCCCCGATGAAGAAGTAGGTCGGGGTGTAGAAAAAGTTGACCTGCAAAAGCTGGGCGCAGATTTTGGGTACACCATCGACGGTGAACGCCGAGGCTCTTTTGAAGACGAAACCTTCAGTGCCGATGCCGTTACCCTGATCATTGATGGCGTGAGCGCACACCCAGGTTTTGCCAAGGGTAAAATGGAAAGTGCGGTCAAAATTGTATGCGACATCATTGCCAAACTGCCCAAGGATCACCTTACCCCTGAAGCGGCTGATGGCCGGGATGGGTTCATTCACCCCGTGACGGTAGAAGGTATGGCAGAAAAAGCAGCAGTGCATTTCATCATCCGCGATTTTACCGACGAAAAACTGGTCGAGCATGAGGCTTTTTTGAAAACTGTGGTGGAGGAAGTGATGCAAAACTACCCCAACTCTCGTTACGAATTGCGCGTACACGAGCAGTACCGCAACATGAAAAAGATCCTTGATCAACATCCACAAGTGAGCACCAATGCGCTGGCTGCCATTCGCCGGGCAGGTTTGGAGCCGATTCATTCCAGCATTCGCGGAGGTACGGATGGTTCACGCTTGTCTTTTATGGGCTTGCCGTGCCCAAATATTTTTGCGGGAGAACATGCTTTTCACTCCAAGCAGGAATGGGTTTCAGTGCAGGACATGCAGAAGGCCGTGGAGACGATTGTGCATTTAGCGATGATTTGGGCGGAGTAGGGCCAAACCTAATATAAAGTATTCCCTCAATGAGTGAAATAGAAAAGCTTGCTGCTGCCTTAGAAGCCTTCGCTGGCCTCAAGGCCAATGACTTCCAGCTATCCGCCCCCTTTTGGCAAACCAAAAATTACCAAAAGGGGGAATTTTACAATGAGCACCGGAACATTTGTAAAAACCTGGGATTCATCACCAAAGGCGTTTTTCGATCCTATATCATTGATGAAAAAACGGGGGAAGAGAAAAACGTTTTTTTGTACTCCACGAATGGATTTGTGGTCTCCTTTAAAAGTTTTATCAATCAAGTTCCTTGTGATTATTATACCCAGGCCTTGACGGACTCATCGGTTATTTTTATCAACATTATTGATTTACTGTCGCTTTATCAAGGCTCTCACCAGTGGGAAAAATTTGGCAGGCTCCTTGCCCAGGAAGCCTTTAATGTGACCATGACTCGGATTGAAGGCTTTATGTTCAAAACGCCGGAAGAGCGCTACCTGGATTTGATCCAGCAACACCCGGATATTTTTAACAGCGTCCCGCTTTACCATATTTCTTCGTATTTGGGCATTCAGGGGCCGTCTTTGAGTCGAATCCGCAAAAGAATTTCAGAAAAATAATTCGATTTTAACTTGGGTTAAAATTATTGTCCCTCAGCACCAGCAACTTTGTTTCATAAATTTCAAACTGATGAAAACAAAGACAATTGTATTGATTCATGGCTTGTTCGTGAACAATACCAGCTGGAAACAGTGGAAAGCCCATTTTGAAGCCCAAGGCTACACCGTTTATGCACCCGCCAACCCTGGACATGAAGGTGATCCTGTTCAGCTCAGAGCCAATACTCATCCCCAATTGACCCAGACTGGGTTTAAGGACGTAGTGGAGAACATCGTCAAGTTGATCGATACCCTGCCCGAAAAACCCATTGTGATTGGGCATTCACTCGCCGGTTTGGTGGTGCAAAAACTCATTGAACTAGACAAAGCTGTTGCTGGCATCAGCATCGACGGCGCGCCCCCCAAAAACGTGTTTGCTCCACTTGCCACCATAAAAGTTGTATTACCCGTGGTGAATTTTTTCAAAGGTAGTAAACCTTTTTTAGGCAGTAAAGACTGGTACCATCACGCATTTTTTAACAACTATTCCAAAGCGGAAAGTGATAAACTTTATGAAACCATCGCCGTGCCGGAAAGCAGGAAAGTCGCCCGAGATCCACTGTTGTCCACTTTTGCTAAGATTGATTTTAAAAAGCCACACCAACCCCTGCTCTTTATTGGGGGTGAAAATGACAACATTTTTTCAGCCCAATTCACCCAAAAAATAGCGGGCTCGTATCAGGATAAAAACAGTGTCACCGATTTTAAAGCCTTTGCTGGAAGAAGCCACTTTTTGTGTGGGGAAGAAGGCTGGGAGGAAATCGCGGATTATATTTTGGGCTGGCTGGAAAAGCAGCAATGAAGCGGTGTGGGGGTAGTGCCAATTGGCGCAGGGATACCGTCAATCGACACTACCCATTTGAAAGAGTCTACAAGCCTGGCAAATAAAAGTAATTGCTTATTTTTGAATAAAAATCACCAAAACTCAAACTGCCCACCGAATGACAAGTTTACAAATCCTGCTAGAAAGTGTTGAATCCGCTCGCCGTGACTTTATCGCAGAATGCGAAGGGCTATCCCCTACACAGGTGAATTTCAAACCAGATCCCGAATCTTGGTCAATTCTCGACAATGTGGAGCACATCGTGCGCGCTGAACAAAGCGGCATCAGTGGCTTGTGGAAAGCCCTGGACGGGTTCAAACGGGCTGAGCCCATTTGGCAAGGTGACCCCATTCATCGAGGCCTGTCCGTTGAAGAAATTGTCGAGCGGACCTGGCAAACCAAAGAAAAAGTGCCGCCCATTGCGGCACCACAATGGGGTGGCTCCCTCAATTTTTGGCTGGCCATGTGCAGAGCTCAACGTCATATGCTCCAGGATTTGGTGCAAGAAATGGAAGGTCTGGATTTGGAACTGATCATTTTTCCACACCCCATTTCTGGCCCAATGGATGCTCGGCAAAGGCTGGAGTTTTTGCGCTTTCATGCACGGAGACATCAGGAGCAGGTGAGGAGGATTAAGGGGAGTGAGGGGTATCCAGGTTTTTAACACACCTTAACACCTCCCCTTACAATTTAACTTTTTAACAAATCTATCTTAACTTCCCCATAATGATTTGGTATTCATTGCGGTAGTAACTTTGACCTATTACAAGCTCAAAACACACTGCCATGACACCGAAGCACTTTATTTCCAGCATCACGACTACTGCCATATTGGCCCTCTTGGCCGCCGCCTGTGCTTCTCCAGTTAAACTAGCCGAAATAGGCGATTACGACCAAGCCATCGAACGCAGTGTAAACCGCCTGGTAGGGAAAGACCGCAAGAACGAAGAACTCGTCCGTACGGTTGAATTCGCTTTTGAAAAAGCTACCACCCGCGACATGGATCAGGCCGCAGCCCTGCGCAACGAAAACCGCGCCGAAGCCTGGCCTCGCATCTACGACGTTCTTCAGCGTATCCAACGCCGCCAGCGCCTCGTGGAGCCCTTGATCCCCTTGGTGGATCGTCGGGGATATAAAGCCTCCTTCCAATTTGTACGCGTGGAAGGTCTGATCACTGAAGCCCGCGAAAAAGCTGCCGAATACCACTACAACTATGCAAGCGACCTACTCAGTCAGGCTCGCCGCAACAACAACGATAAAACACCTGCTCGCCGCGCCTATGATGAGTTGGAACGCATCCGCGAATACTACTCCACTTACCGCGACCGCGAAGCCCTACAACGTGAAGCTCAACACCTCGGCACCACATTCGTATTGGTGAATGTGGAAAACCGCGCCCCAGTTATTCTTCCTATTGGTTTTGACCGCGAACTGACTGAGCTCAGTTTCCGCGACCTCAACGACCGCTGGCGGGTCTTCCACAACAACCGTCAATCGGGCATTGACTACGACATTAAAGCCACCCTCATGCTGCGCGACGTGCAGGTAAGCCCCGGCACCTACCGCGAGCGCCAGTACGAAGAGCAAACCCAAATCCAGGATGGCTGGGTATACGAGTACGATACCCGTGGCAACGTTAAAAAAGACACGGCTGGCAACGACATCAAATACCCCAACAAAATCAATGTCAAAGCCTTGGTCACCGAAGTGTACCAACACAAAGGTGCCCGCCTGAACGCCCAATTGGAACTCTTTGACTTACACTCCGGTTCTGTGATCGATTCTCGTCCCCTTGGTGCAGAAGCGTTTTGGGAAAATTATGCTGCTACTTTCCGAGGCGATGAACGGGCCCTCAGTAAGGAAACCCGTAGCCGCATTGGCAATCGCCCTGGTAATTTCCCCGACGACGCCCTGATGATTTTGGACGCTGCCCGTAGACTGAGACCAGTGGTGGTGGATCAGTTGCGGCAGGTGAAAATTTAAGAGGGTTCCAGGTTCCAAAGTTCCTGAGTTCCAGGGTTAAGGGGGCTTCAACCCTGGAACTCAGGAACTTTGGAGCCTTGGAACCTTTTTTTTTTCAATAATTCTCCCTAACTTCACACCCAGTATTTAGAATACTTTTTTTTGTTGTGATCTTAAGCTTGCAGGCATCAGTTTTTTTTGAACTGATGTCTTTTTTTATGCAATAACATGAGCACTATCCTTTACCAACACTGTCCACTTTGTGGCAGCTACGACATTGAAAAAACCGTAGCCACCCGCGACCATTCCATTTCTGGAGAGGCTTTCGACCTGTACGATTGTCATGGTTGTGGCCTGCGTTTTACCCAAAATATTCCTGGGCCTGACAAGATTGGGGCGTATTACCAAAGTGAAAATTACATTTCGCACAGCGATACCAAGAAAGGCTTGATCAACCGCTTGTACCATGCAGCGCGTGACTACATGTTGCGCAGCAAACAGCGACTGGTGCAAAGCCTGAGTGGCCAACGCCGACTTTTGGATGTGGGCTGCGGCACGGGCTATTTCATGAACCACATGCGCGGCCAAGGCTACGAAGTCCTGGGTGTAGAAGTGGATGAAGGCGCCCGCAACTTTGGCATTCAACAATTTGGCCTGGATGTACGCCCACCCGCTGAACTGGAAGCGGGAACCCTGCCTGGCAAATTCGGAATCATCAGCATGTGGCATGTGTTGGAACACGTATACGATCCCAAACTCTACCTGCAACGCCTGCACGAACTGCTGGACGATGAAGGTGTGTTGATGATCGCAGTGCCCAACTACCAATCTCTGGATGGCCAAAAATACGGCGCTCATTGGGCCGCCTACGATGTGCCTCGCCACCTTTGGCATTTTTCGCCTAAAACCTTGAGCAATATGGCTGCCGAAATGGGTTTTAAAGTGGTTGACAAAAAAGGCATGCCGCTTGATCCTTTTTACGTGTCGCTGTTGAGTGAAAAATACCGGGGTAAGGGCATTCTGGCACTACCTTTAGGGGCGATCACTGGCTTGCGTTCATTGTTAAAGAGTTGGAGAAAAGTAGAACGGGCGAGCTCGATTATTTACGTGTTGCGTAAAGGTTAATGGGTGCAAAAGCTATTGTTTATCCCCTTTTTTATCCTTCTTTCAACTACTGTTTTCACCCAAGACCACTACTGGTGGGCCAACAACGTAGGTTGGGATGGTCAACGCTTTTGGGGTGATTACATCATCCGTTCGCCGCGGTTTTTGGGGCCAAATGCACTGCCCATTCCCCGTTTGGGCAATGGGCGGGTGCCCAATGAACGTTCTTTTGCGCTATCTGCGAACAGTCACTTCACAACTGGTGATGCTACTCAAAACCTGGCACTTTACGGCACCTACAATTTGGTGCCCGATGTGATCAGTTTCGAATTGTACTGGGTGCCTATCGAGTATTTCAACCTTTCTCATGCGATCAAAACCGAGCGCAAAACCTTCCACATTTTTTACAATGAACATTTGGCAAGTGGAGATATTTACCTGCATACGCTGATCCAGCTATTGAAGGCCGAAACCCATCCACTGGATTTGGCGCTGCGCATTGGGTATCGCTTCCCGTCTTCTACCATGTTGGGCATGGCGCGTTATACGGATGCGCCGGGCTACTACCTCGATTTGTCTTTTGGCAAAAAACTGATCGATGGCAGCCTGGATTTGAGCGTCCAAGGGATGGGCGGGATTTTTGTGTGGCAAATCAACCAAAATCGCCAGAATCAAAACGATGCGCCTTTGTTTGGACTGGGGCTGAATTTGGAAGGAAAAAACTGGGCATTGTCGCCTGTTTTCCGAGGCTATTCAGGATACCTTAATAATGGGGATCGACCTATGGCGTTGAGTTTGTCCGGGCAGTTGGATTTAAACCCTCGTTGGCAGTTGTTTGGTACGCTGCAAACTGGATTGGGAGATTTGTTGTACGATTCTTTTGAATTAGGGAGCAAATTCCGTTTTTCAAGTTCGCATCTAAGGTGATTCCTTAAGTGCCTTAGGTTTCTTAGGTGGTAAAAAAACTTCTTTCAACACCTAAGAAACCTAAGGCACCTAAGAGACACCTTAGTTATGCGCCTCAATAAATTCCAGTGCCCGATGCTCCAACCAATAATCCGGCCCCGTATAATTCCGAATTGCAAACCCGACATGCCCACCCTTCCGCGGCGTTTCCACATAAAAATAAGGATGGTTTTTTGCCAGATGTTTTGGTGAACAAGAGGGCGTCAAAATGGGATCATTCATGGCATTGCACAAGAGCGCTGGTACCGTTATCCCCTCCACAAAATTTTGCGCTGAAGCCTGAAAATAGAAGTCCTCCGCATCCCGATATCCATTGATGGGCGCAGAATAAAACTCGTCAAAATCCCGCCAGGTTTTGATTTGATCAAATTTGCTCAAGTCGATCTGCCCCGGGAATTGCTCCGCTTTGGCCATGATTTTTTTGCTTAAACTGCTAAAAAACTTACGGCGGTAAAACCAGTTGCTGCGTTTTTCCAAAGTCTGGATGCTGCCCTGCAGGTCGCAAGGCGAAGAAAAAGCAATGCCCGTTTTGATGGCTTCAGGGATGTTTTTGCCATGTACGCCCAGGTATTTGAGCAAAATGCTGCCCCCCATGCTGTAGCCAATCAGGTGGATTTTTTGGTAGGCTTTGCGCTGCAGCGCATGAGCGATGACTTGCCCTAAATCTTCAATTTCGCCGTGGTTGTACAAGCGCAAATTGCGGTTCATCTCCCCACTGCAAGAACGGCAATTCCAACCCAGCACGTCCATACCTTTTTGATGGAAAAAATGCGCTGCCGCTTTCATGTACACCCGATCAGTGCTGCCCTCGAGGCCGTGAGACAAAATGACCAACTCCTGGCTATTGGCCTCCAACCAATCCAAATCTACAAAATCGCCGTCGGGTAATTCCAGGCGTTCACGCTGGTAATGCAGGGACTGGATTTTGCGGGTCAAAGCGGGCAAAATGGTCTGAAAATGGCCGTTGAGCTGGTAACGTGGGGGCCCGGGGTAGGAAGAATGGGGGACGAGTGGCATCGGTTAAAATGATTTTGCAGCAGTGGGTTGACTGCCGCAAATTTATCATTCTCTTTTTGGGAAAACAAATGAAAGCAAGGGTTTACTCTTTTAATTCAAAAGGAAACGAGTACCAAGATCAAGGCCGTAGCTATACAAGTAACTCGAACTTCTTTTACCATCATTTCCAGGACTAATATCGCGCCGGATATTGGTTTGGAAAAATAAACTGTTCTGATTTCCAAGTTGGTAGTTAATTCCCAGGGCACCTAATACGGCAAAATGAAGGGGATTGGCTATAGGATCTTTCTGAATTGAACGATTTTCAACTGCGCTCCCTTTTTTGTACACATTTTCGGTGTTCAGGTAAAAGTTGGAAGAAAAGCCAAATTCTGTATAGACTGCCAACTTACTGGCGGTGAAATTAAAATGCCCCAATATAGGAATTTCAAAATAGCGATGATTATGAATAAATTGAGAAAGAATTTGAATTGAATCTTCTCTCGGTAAACCAGTAATGGGATCAAAATCAGTTCCCCAACGCAGCACTTTTTTTGGGGTTTTGTAACCAAGAACCGAATAGCGGACACCACTGCGCAACCAAGTTTTGTCACCAATCCGGTAGTTGAAATGCAGCCCGGCAGAATAACCCAAATTTTCAATATACTCCCCTTGAAGTATTGGATTTTTTACAATCAATCCGGATTGATGTGCACCAAATTGAAAGTCCAAAGCAGCCCGATTTTGAGCAGCGACCCAGCTGGGTAAAAAACAAATAACCAAGGCGAGTAGTCGGCAAATTTTCATGGTCTTACTGTGTTGAGTTCAGCAATAAGACGTAAAAGCTTTGGTTAAAGTATTGTTTTAACAAAAAACTGAAGTAAAAATATGCAGGGTTTAATGACTATTGCTCCAAACCCTGCACAAATCCTTTTAATTAAAACTCGGCACCATCATCACTGCGTTTTGCATCATCCGGCTCGGTCCGCGCCAAAACATGCGGAACTGCGTATTGTCCTGCAAAAATACAATTTTGCCTTGCCCGAGTGGCAGCACCCCCGCGAAGGTGTTGCCCGCCAAGGATTTTTTATTGTCTTCCGAAATGTAGCCCGCCACAAAAGCTTTGTCTGCGCTGGCATAACGGCCTACACTTTGTAATTCGGGGCTGGGAGCCAGGGCCGAATTGTCCTGCTTGATGCTGTACAGTTCCTTACCCAAGCCAAATGCCAGGGGGTGGCTATTGTCGATCAAGCCATTCAAAGCCGTGCCCGGAGTACGTTTTTTGCCATAATAATCTTCCCGATCTTCATAAGCAACGGTGCGGGCTGCCATGCTCGAATCCCGGGCAGGCTCGATCAACTTGACGTTGGTGAAACGAGAGCGTTGGGCAGTGAAAAAGCCTACGGCACTTTCGGTGGCGATGAGTGTACCGCCTCGGCTGATCCAATCGCGCAATTGGGCTTGTTGCTCTGGTTTGAAGAGTTCGCCGAGTCCAGCTCCACCGTCGGGCAGAATCAAGACATCAAACTGGTTCAAATCGGCAGCCCCGTAGCGTTCGCCAAATTTGGGCAATGCCGTTTGTTGCAATACCGAACCCCGCACCCGCTGAATGGGCAGGCCCGTTTCGTAGTCGAACAAAAAGGTGATTTGTCCGGCGGTCAGTGAAGAAAACGGGGGATCAACCAACAGGGCCACCCGAGGTACCTTCAGCGGCCGGTTGCGGCCAGAAGCCAGGTCCATGCCATCTTTAACCCGCCCGGAACCCAATCCATGGATAGTGACCCCGGCTTTTTGGGCAATCTCCACCATATCCTGATGAATCCGCGTCAGCTTATCTTCATTGCGCTCAATCAGCACAATCAAGGAACCGTAGCCCCAGGTCGTTTTGCCATCACTGAATGGCTCATGGCAAGCCCGGACTTTGTAGCCTTTGGCCCACAATTGTGCCAGAGCCTGCGGGGCATTGCGCTGCTTCCATTCGATGACATAGGCGTATTGGGCATTGGGATTGATCACTCCAGAACTGGCAGTAAGTGCCTGGGTGACCACATCTGTAGCCACGCTGTGTTTGCTGTTGCTGGAATAGCCCTCAATGTTGTAGGCGAGGATGGCCGACCAGGTGGCCATGTCGTACATCACCGAATCTTCAATGGCCAGGCGACGCTCCAAAACACTGCTGATGAACAAGTGCCGGGCCTGATTGGTGCTCACGATGTAAGTGCCTGCTGGCAGGTTTTTGGCGCCAGTTTGGCCAGTGCGGTAGTCCAGTGCATCACTCACGGTAAAAGCTTTGCTCGCTTTTTCCACCTTTACCTGTTGCCGCAGCAACATGTTGACCACATCAATAGTGTAGGGGGATTCCGCAGAAAGGTAATAGGTTTTGGTGGAGCTTTTACTAGTGCCAGGATTCCAGGCGTCGACGCTGTATTTCAGCAGGGTTTCCTTGCGCTCCACCGATTTTTTGATGGTCGCCATGGAGGTGGTGTAGTGGTCAAAAATGCGCACACGCAGTACGTTGTAGCCGCCATCGTCGGTTTGTACTGCCCGGCCACCTCCGATGCCCCCTTGTTCTACCAGCATGGCGATGCCACCCATCACCGAAGGGTAACTGGAGCCGTAGCCAGGATAAAAGAAGTCGAAAGCATCACGGGTAAAATAGCTGATGCGGTGTTTGTCAAATTCTTTGATGTTGGCACGGCCAAAGGTATCACTTAAGGCCTCGTAGGTATCTGGCAAGAGTTTATTGCGGGGCGTGGTGCCAGGTGCAGTGAAGTAGTTGTTGTTGTAGCCTTGTTCGTGGAAGTCGACGTGCACTTGTGACATCCACTGTTGGTAATCCATGGTCAGGGTGCGCGTTTCCGGGTGGACGCCCCATACCCAGTCTCGGTTGACGTCGAACCAGTAGTGGTTGCCGCGGCCACCGGGCCAGGGCTCGTAGTGCTCCAGATCACGGGGTTCATAACCCAATACGCTGCGCTGGGTGGATTTGTACCAATAAACGAAACGGTCGCGCCCATCGGGGTTGACACAGATGTAGAGCACAATCACGGAGTTGTTGAGGATATTTTTGGTCTCTTCATCTTGCGCGGCGGCCAGGCGATAGGCTACCTGCGCTACCGCTTCGGTCGAAGAGGCTTCGTTGCCGTGGATGTTGTAGCTGTAGGTGATAAAAATGGGTTCAGTCTTGATTAGATTGGCTACTTCTGAAGCGCTGCCATCGAGGAGTTTGAGGTGGCGCTGGCGGATGTTTTCCAGGTTTTTGTGGTTTTCCGGTGAGGTGATCACCAGACGGATTAGCGGGCGACCTTCGTAGGTGCTACCGTATTGGTGCAGGGTGACCTTGTCGGAAAGCCGATCCAGTTCTTTGACGTAATTGACCGTATTGGCATAAAGGGTGAACTCTGCGCCGAGTTTGTAGCCAAAGTACTGCTCGGGGGAGGGGATGTTGGCGTCGTAAGTGAGTTGGGGATCGAGGGGGAATCGTTTTTCATCAACCAGCACGGGGCCTTGGGCAAGGAGCTGGAAACTGAGGAGGAGGAAAAAAAACAGGGTAAAAGTTGGCTTCATTTTGTGAAGTTTTGGAGGTTTTTGATGCAATGTGCTCATTGTTTCTTCGGTGCCCCTATAGTGCCTTAGGTTTCTTAGGTGGTGAAAGATTATCCTGCTACGCAGGTTTCATTTTTTCACCACCTAAGAAACCTAAGGCACTATAGGGGCACCGAAGAAAGGGTACGGTAAAATAAAAACTAGCGCCGCGCAATCAAGGTTGTCGGGTACACTACCAGGCTTTCATGCCCATCTTTCCCCACCGAGGCGACCCCGAACAAATAATTATCAATGATAACATTTTCCAGCGTAAAATCCGTCACCGATTTATCCACAAAGCGAGAATGTTGCCATTGCGCAGCAGTCGTTTCACGCCAGTAGAGTTTGTAGCCAATGATGTCAGGATCGTTGACTGCATCCCATTTCAGGCGGGTTGAAGGTAGGACAATGCCTCCAATCTGCACATTTTTGGGCTCGGGTGGGGCTGAAGCCAGGGCAGCCATAACCATCATGTTTACTCCGGTGAGTTTGGCCGCATAAGGGAAGTTTACGCCCTCAATCACGTCCCCATACTTGATGCCGTCCTCGGTGCGCAAATCCTGGTGCTGGCGCTGGTACTGCTCATGGGTTTCCATGATGCGTACCCCAGCAAAACCTTCGTCATTGAAAGGCCGATGGTGGCCGCCGCGCCCAAAACGATCCAAACGATAAATCATGATGGCGTCCAGGTTGGTACAATACTGATCGGTCAGGCGATCGATGTAGCGGGCCAATTGACGCGATGGGCCATCCACTTCACCACCGTAAACCCGCCGCCAAGTGCGCTCGCGTTCGCCCTCTTGTGGGGGCGTAGGCTCGGAAAATACGCGGAAGGTAGTGTTGTCGATCTCGCCGTTGATGCCCTCGATGTTGCCGATCATATCGTTGTTGAGCACCCCGATGATGTCCCAACCTTCGGCTTTGGCGATTTTGGCCATGTGTTGGCCGCCCCAGAGGCCTTGTTCCTCACCGGACAAGCCTACATAAATGATGCTGACCGGGAATTTGTACTTGCTCAGAACCCGTGCAGCCTCAATCGCTCCTGCCATCCCCGTACCGTTATCGTTCGCACCGGGTGAGTCTTTGGTGGCATCGGAAGCATCGCTAACCCGGGAGTCGATGTCGCCACTCATGATCACGTAGCGATTGGGATAGCGGGTGCCGCGCTGGATGGCCAGAATGTTGACTACGGTTACATCCTTGGTAATGCGGGGATTGCTGCCGCCTTTGAGGAACTCGCTCTGGGTTTTGATTTCCAGGCAGGAGTTGCAGGCGGAGGAGATTTTTTCAAATTCGGATTTGATCCAACGCCGCGCAGCACCGATGCCCCGGGTGGTCGACACGGTGTCGGAAAAGGTATTGCGGGTGCCAAAATTGACCAGCTTGCGGATGTCGGCTTCCAGGCGTTGGGGCGAAGCGGCATTGGCAATGGTGTACAATTTTGGATCGGACTGGGGCGGGAGTGCGGTTTGCGCACTCAACAAATGACTCGCGCTCAAGAACAAGACACAAACTATGCTAGATTTCCAATTCATGTGGCTTTAATGGTTGATGAAAGGGAAATGTAGGAAAAATTGCTGGCTTTGGGTTCGGCTTGTAGACCAATGGGGGGGAGAAATGACGGATTTGACTGGGTGGAGGGGGTGATTAGTTGAAACCCACTTGCAGGGCATTGGTAAACAATCTGAAGCCAGGCGCTAATCTGGTATCTGCGACCGTCGAGCTTGACGCTGCAGGCGGCAGTTAAAGATCGACGGTCGCCCACGTAGTGGCAAGTAAAATTTTATCTTTGATTCAAAAAAATTCATGCTCAAGACCCACCTCGACCACCTAGTCATCACCGCCCCCAACCTACCCGCAGGCATAACCTACGCAGAAGAAACCCTCGGCGTCTCCCTCCAACCCGGTGGTACTCATGCCCGCATGGGCACCCACAATGCCTTACTCAAACTCGGCGAAAGCTGCTACCTGGAAGTCATTGCCATCAACCCCGAATTACCCGCGCCGAATTGTGCCCGTTGGTTTGAATTGGATGGTTTGGGGCGTTATGGGCAGCCCCGGCTGCGGCATTGGGTAGCGCGTACCACTGACATCCAATCCGCTCAGGGACTACAAAAGGGATGGTTTGGAGCCATCGAATCCATGAGCCGGAGTCATTTGAATTGGTTGATCAGCATTCCACCCGATGGCAGTTTGCCGATGAGTGGCGTTTGTCCAACCTTGATTCAGTGGCAAAGTGAGCCACATCCGGCATCAATGTTGAGCGATGCGGGGTGTAGTTTGATTCGATTGGAGGGCTATCACCCCAAGGCGGAAAAATTGCAGGAAGTATTGGACCAGATCAATTTTGACGGGGCTTTTCAGGTGCATCCTATTGCGGCTTCAGCAAGCCCTTACTTGGTGGCGCACCTGCAGACCCCAAAAGGAATTTGTATTTTGGACTCGCGGTAGATGGAATAATCGACGAGGCCAGTTTTGGGTTTATTCTCCGCATATTTTGCGGAGAATAAACCTCCTAATCTCCGCAAACACCTACTCATTCAAACTCCAATCGTACTCCTGATACACCACCTTCGCCTTTGCACCCACCTTGGTACTAGCGTATTTGTTGATAAAAGTGACCAGATTGCCAAAATCCTCCGCGTACCACTCAAAAATTTTGGACACTTCCACTTTTTTCTCAGTCAGCTTATTGAAAGCCGTATTGTTGATGAATTTTTTGGCCTGGGCGTCGAGGTTGCTGTTGAGATTAGTGGCAGTCCAGGCGGCGTTGAGTAGGGGAGGGCAAGATTTGGCGGCGCAGTTGACCGCAAAGTGGATGCGCGCATCCTTGAACTGTGGGCGCAGGATATCGTTTTCGAGGTTGTTGAGCGAATAGGTTTTTGCCCCGATTTTAATCCATTTGTGATCCCAGGGTTTGCCACCATGCAGTTTGCTGATGCTACTCAGGGGATAGTTGTCCACAATCAGTTTGATGGTGAAAGCATTGTAGGCATTGATCCAGAAGGCCATTTGTTCCGCTTTACTCCAGGATTCTTCCGGGGCATTGCTACTCAGGCTTTTGAGGTAGTCTTCCAGTTTGGTTTTATCGGTTTTGAGGCCTTTGTAGTTGACCTTACCAGTAGCGGATACGTATTTTTTGAGCAGGGCATCCCAGGCTTCATGGCTGGGCGGATTGGCGGATACCCAATTGATGGTAGAAAACATCAAGCCCAGTGTAAAACAGAAATAAAGCAGTGATTTGTACATGGATTGGTTTTTGTAATGAACGGGTGAACCCCGGTTTTGGTTGTACCTAAATGTTTGTTTAAGTACTACGCATTTAGACGAAAAAAGGATGTTAAGGAACGGAAATAAAATAAAGTAAACACTTGACTGGCTCTTTTTTGATTTTGCTGCGTTGCTCGTCAGTTGCGTAGTACACTATGCGCTTTCCTCGCGCCTTGCCAAATCAAAATATAGCTCAGTCAACTCGTTTACTTTTTTTCATTTCCGTTCCTAAGTGACAAATAATAGTTCGTTAAACTGTTGCTAATTAAACAAAATGAACTACATTTGTGGTGTTTGAGCGTTGCTATAAGAATCGAGTTGCTACCGTGTATTATTTCATTAAGTAATTTCTTTTCAAAACATTAAATATGGTAAAAAATGTATTGACCCTGCTTTTGCTAGGGGCAGTAGGACTATGCCATGCACAAACGCTCATCAGCCCCGGCGGTGCCACCGTTGCCAACGCTTCCATGAGTGTGTCCTACTCCATCGGCGAAATCGCGATCACAACCCTCAGTGATTTCGAAGACGCCTACACCCAGGGTTTCCAGCAGCCCACCTTCACCAAGCCTGTCGATGAATGTTTGCCCGGGGCCATCAATGTGCTCGTGCTTTTTCCCAACCCGGTGAAAGACGTGATCAATTTGCAAGGCCAGTTCAACTGCTTCATTCAGTATAGCATCCTGCGTGGAGGTCAAGCTGTGAAATCGGGCACTTTCGACGGTTCTCCCATCGACGTCAGTGGGCTTACTCCTGGCATTTACTTTCTGCACCTGATCGGCAAACAAACCCAATTTTCCAGAATCATCAAGTTCATTAAAATATGAAAAAGCTTCTAACACTAATCGTAGTGGCGATCTACGCTCAACTCAGCTTCGCTCAAGCCCCACAAGGATTTAGTTACCAAGCCATTGCCCGGGACAATGCAGGCAATCCCAAAGCGAATACTGGCGTAGCTGTCAAGTTCAGCATCCTGAGTGGTTCTGCTCAAGGCACGGCCATTTACGCCGAAACGCATCAAGCCCAAACCAACAACTTCGGTTTGTTCAACCTAACCATCGGCAAGGGTAGCGTCATTACGGGTACTTTTGCCAGCATCGACTGGGCGGGCCCCAAATTCCTCAAAGTGGAAATTGATGGCTTGTTGAGCAATACGACTCAATTGATGAGTGTGCCTTACGCGTTGTATGCGGAGAAGGCTGGCAATGCTGGTGGCGGCGGAAGCAGCCAGTGGCGGGATACGACTTACGACAGCAAACAAATCTATTACAATGGTCCAGTAGTTGTTGGGCAAAGAGGCGGTTTTACCGTAGGTTCCAGTTTTGTGGTTGCACAACCTACCACTGATGTAAATAATAACTTGATTTCTGTTTTTAATCGCAATTATGGCGGAACTTCAACAGGCTTGCTGTTTTACGGCTATCCTGATTTTCCTGAATTCAATAGCTACCTAAGGGGGTATAGCATGCTCTATAGCCCAAATACCAATCGAGGTATTCAATTTACGGCTGCTACTGGATCTTTACGTTTTCACACGGGAGGATTTGCTAGCGCGGCTTCTGAGCGAATGATCATCACGCCTTCAGGAAATATCGGTATTGGAGCCCCAGCCCCAGCTGCAAAATTACAAGTGGCCGCTGGTGACGTTTACATTCAGGATGTAAATAAGGGAGTGATCATGAAATCTCCTGATGGCAGTTGCTGGCGGATGACGGTCAGCAATGCTGGCGCACCTGTGCTGACTAAAATCACTTGTCCTCAATAAAGGAGCCAAGAATCAACATAAAAATGGTGGCATATCCTGGTGTTCCTGGGTATGCCACTATTTTTTGAATGGTGTTTTTATGCCTAAACTTCCCAAGCCTCCATAAAGCATATTGACTAAATCCGGGGCGATTTTCCAGTAGACAAAAGGGCAAACATAGACAATCAATAGAATTAGCCCTCCAACGAGGAAATTGATAAAAACAGATGTTGAGTCTGGTATCAAAAAATCTAGCCCAATACATACTAGGGCGAGCCCGATTAAATAAAGCATGTTCGAGGAAAAGGGCAACATGTTGAACTTTATCTTTAAAAAAATGACCTTGATGATGTTGAATAAAAAGAGGAAAATGAGCGAAGCGAAGGCGGGACCATAGACATCGTATAAGGTGATGAATTTGAAGTTGAGCAAAACATTCCCCAAGCTCAATAAAAAAATACAAATCAAATTGAATTTATAGTACCTGGATAAACCAATGATCAGGTCATTGGGGCCAGTAACCATATCAAACAATTTACCGAGGGCCAAAATAAGTGCAATTTGTTGCGCAATCAACAAGGTCTCGGCATTTTTAGTCATCCTGAAAATATCGTCAGCGACCAGGTACAGACCCAAAAATAAAAATAGTCCTGCCGCAAACATGTTTAAGGCAGAGCGCTGATACAGTTGATTGATTGCAGTGAATTGCTCTTTTTTGATCAAATCGCTGATGATCGGCCCGGTAATGTTGAGCACCGATTTTGCAGGCATTTCGACGGTGGCAGTAAATGTGAGTGCTAAAGAAAACAGGCCTAATGCTTCCATACTCACTATCGAACCAAGCATACTTTGATCAATGCGGTAAGCCATTTGTGCTCCAGCTGTGCCCAGCAAGGAAAACAAGGCATAAGTCACCATTTCTTTGACTTGTATCGCTGGGTAATTGGACCACTGTGGGCGGAGATTGAGCTGCCCCAAAACCTTTAAATAATAAATCAGTATAGTCAATGAAACACCCAGCATCCCAATGATGCTATTGACCAACATTTGATCAGAGAAAATATGATGGTAGGTCAACAAAAAGGCGCAGGGGATCCATATTTTGGGTAGAATGCCAAAAATGATTCCAGGGATAACGACCCTTTGGAATTGACTAAGGTAATTGATGAGAAAAGTTTGTAAGGTAATCAGCCCCACAATCAGGGGAATGAAATCAAAAAAAAGGTTGAGGTAGTAGGCATTTTCGGGGCGATTGTCCTGCAACATTTGAAAGAAAAAGCCGGAAAAAAGCCAAAATAAAGTAGAAAAAAAAATAAGCCCAATGACCATGTACGTCAGCGCAAACAACAAAAAGCCACTATTGCCATTGTGTGGGTTCTTAAACTTTGGGAAAAAGCGCAGGGTTAGGGAATGTAGCCCCAAACTGGTAAACATTTCCAAAAGGGTACCTACGGAAAGCACAAACATGGCCAAACCATAAATCCCTTTATCGAGCGGATAGATGTAAATGGTATTGAAAAAACCAATGATAACGCTCAAGAGGTTTGCAATGGTCAATTTTGCAGCCTGTCTGCCGATGATGCCCATGTTTGGATTAAATGTGGTTTGTAAAAATTGCAAGCAAAACTAACAACAAAACAGAGGACAAGCGATGTAAATCCGTGTAGTTTTGGAATAGAAACTTATTTTTGTGCACGGTATTGCGGTACAAAGCCACAAATATTGACTTGTCAAAAGTTTAACCGCTAAAAACACTATTTTATCAAGCAGTTATGGAAGTAATCAAAAGAATTGACCTGGAAAAAAAACTAAGCAGTGGAGAGAAGGTTTTTGTAGAGTTGGGCTGCGGCCCCAACAAAAGAGTAGCCGATTCCATTGGAGTGGATTGCCTGGATTTACCTGGCGTGGACATCGTGGCCGATTTGGATGCTGGCTTAGGCTTTTTGCCTGATCAGTCAGTGGATGATATTTTTTCATATCACTTTCTTGAGCATCTGACTCAGTTCGATTTTATGATGAAAGAAGTGCATCGGGTGCTCAAGCCCAATGGCACTTTTCGAGGTGTTGTGCCCTATTTTTCCAATCCTTATTACTATGGCGACCCTACGCATCATACTCCTTTTTCAATTTATACTTTTTACTACTACTGCAAGGAACAAAACTATTTCAAACGTCAGGTCCCCAGTTTTTACAATGCAATTGATTTTCAGATTGATTACATCAAGTTGAATTTTCGCTCTAATTTTAAAAAGCGTAGCATCATCAAGCGCTGGGTACAAAAAATCGTCAATCGGAACAACTACCGCAAGGAGTTCTACGAAGAATTGCTGTGTTATGTGTTGCCTGCTTATGAACTTGATTTTCAAATCAGAAAGCGATGAGCGTGCGCCCGTTTTTTAGTGTTTTAATTCCTACCTACAATCAGGCACATTACCTCAAAGAGGCGATTGAAGGGGTGCTTAAACAGTCTTTTTCTGACTTTGAACTGGTCATTTTGGATGACCACTCAGCAGATAATACTGCAGAGGTGGTACAGGTTTATTTAAACGACTCAAGGGTTCGGTACATTCAACGACTTGATCGTTTAGGTCGGGTGAAAAACTATCGAACCGGGGTGGATATGGATGCTTGTGGCACGTGGATAGTCATTTGTGATGGGGATGATTATTACACTGATCCAGATTTTTTGCAACGAGCACATACTTTGATTGGGGAAAATGACGAAAGTCTCGTTCTCCTCCAGGGAGGGCATTGGTATGGCACCAGTTTGCAGGTGGCAATCCTGCAAGTGCCCAGTATTGACGAAGAGATGACCTTGCTCAATGGAGTCGACTATGTATTGCAATTTGCTAAAATTCGGCACTTTTCGCACCTCAGTAGCATTTATAAAGCAGAAGTTGCTCGACGTTTGGGGGCGTACAGTTTGGACATCCTTTCGTCAGATATGAATACATTATTGAAATTGGCAGTCCATGGTAAAGTTTTATTGCTCAAAAGTGCCTTTGGTTTGTGGAGGCAACACGACTCAAATGCTTCATCTTCATCTGCTTTTGCCAAGAGGTTTGAAAATTTGGCTTGGATAGAAGATTGTACCCAATATTTTCAAAAGCATCCAAACTTGTTAACGGCGCATTCAATTGCCCAATGGCGTCAAGAACAAATACTGGTTAAATATGTCGACTTTTTTATTGAGGCGATACAATTGTTGCGCAAACAAAAAAACACCGCTGCCCTTCGCCTCGTTTTGAACAAACTGAGCAAAGAATCCGGAGAAACCTGGTTCAAGTTTTTTGGTAAATTTTTCCGCCGAATCCGGCGCAGTTGGAGAAAGGCCGGATCGAAAAACTAGTTTAACAGTAGAAATAAATTCAGTATGTGTGGAATCGCTGGCTTAATCCATAAACACCGGCCCATTCGGGAGGATGAACTGCTGGCCATGACCAATGCTATCCAGCACCGAGGACCCGATGGCACCGGAATCTGGTTTGAAAGTCAGCATCGTTGTGGCTTGGGGCATCGCCGACTGTCCATCATTGACCTGACTGGAGGTGCCCAGCCCATGTCTGACCTGAGTGGGCGTATTGAGCTCGTTTTTAATGGGGAAATTTACAACTATCGAGACTTAAAAAAAGAGTTGTTACAATTTGGGTATTCCTTCGCTACCCAATCAGACTCCGAAGTGATCATCTATGCCTACAAACAGTGGGGTAAAGACTGCGTAAAACACCTGCGTGGCATGTTTGCTTTTGCCATCGCAGATGAGGACAAGCAGGAATTGTTTGTTGCCAGGGATCATTTTGGGATCAAACCAATGTATTACTATGAAGATCCAGAATGTTTTGCATTTGGTTCGGAAATACAAGCCATTCGTGCACTTCCAAGCTTTGAACTCGAAGTAGATTGGTCCGCAATCGATCAATACCTTTGTCTACAATACGTCCCCCATCCACTCACAGCGTTTAAGGGTTTGAAAAAATTGCCTCCTGGGCATACCCTTTCCGTTACATATGCTGGGAAAGTAGGACTACCGCAGCCTTACTGGCATTTCAATTTTGCACCTGAATATGGCCGCTCTGAAGCAGATTGGTTGGAGGAGTTAGATGTGACTTTGCGGAATTCTGTTGAAGCTCATCTGGTGGCAGATGTTCCCTTTGGGGCTTTTTTATCGGGAGGCATCGATTCTTCCCTGGTAGTGAGTTACATGGCTCAAATTATGGGCCAACCCGTTAAAACCTTCTCCATTGGATTCAAAGAAGAAAAATACAACGAGACTGCTTATGCACAACAAGTGGCCCAAAAATGGGGTACGGAACACCATGTAGAAATTGTTGAGCCCCAAGGCTTGGACATTTTGCCCAAGCTGGTGCAGCACTACGGAGAGCCCTTTGCTGATAGCTCTGCTTTACCCACCTGGTACGTTAGCCAACTGGCTCGACGGCATGTGACCATGGCTTTAACGGGCGATGGAGGAGATGAGCTGTTTGCAGGATACACCCGTTATGCCCGGTTTGCAGCACAGCAACAGTTGTGGCCACTGGATGCAAACAAAATTAAGGCCTTGATTTATCCACTGGCTCATGCTATGGATCCCTATAAATATCCCAGTAACGCGGCGCTTTGGGCGGGCAAGTCCCTCCGCAACCTTTTGGAATACATGCGGATTGTACCTTTTGCTTTGCGCCAAAAACTATGGTTGCCTGCATATCAAGAGCATTTGCAATCTATTCCGCCTCTGTTTTCAAAAGTATATGCAGCCGCAAAAGACTTACCTCTGACCAATCTGTTTCAACAGGTAGACATTCAAACCTACTTGCCATTAGACATCCTGACTAAGGTGGATGTGGCGAGTATGATGCACAGTCTAGAAGTCCGTCCACCCATCATTGATGTAAAAGTGGCTGAACTCGCTGCCCGTATTCCTGCATCGTTTAATCTGGCCAAAGTGGGGGGTAAGTATGAAGGAAAAATCCTGCTTAAAAAACTCCTGAACCGCCATTTTGACCACAACTTTGTGTATCGGCCAAAACGAGGTTTTGCGGTACCATTGGAGTTCTGGTTCGGTAAAGGGGGCAATCAGCAAAATTACCTCAAAGAAAAATTGTTGAGTCAGGATTCCAAGCTAAAAGGCATTTTTGACCAAAAGGTCATCGAAAAAATGTTGAGATACCCCCATTTTTCTTATTCCATTTGGTCTTTTTTGGTTTTGGAAGAATGGCTTCGCCAAAACCAATAATCTTATTGTCGGTATGAAACGGATCGTTTTTCTCATTCAAGATCAACCCAATTGGACAGGTGGCCCCATCATCAACGTCCGCCGCTTGCTCCCGGCGCTCAAAGCTGAAGGCTATACCATTCTTGCACCAACCGGGTATCGTCAAGATGCGCCCAATGCGCGATTTTTGGAAGAACAAGGTATCTCATGTCCACTCTTTGCCTTGCCCGCTGCCACTGAAGATTATGTGGCCTGGATATTGGCACAAGTGCTAGCGTTTAAACCCGATGTTTTTATTGGTGATACCCACGTAGCGGGAGGTTACGCTTTGAAATATTTGAATGAATGGGGGATTCCGTCCATTGTAATGGCTCGAAGTGTGGATGCCTACAATACCGAGATAGCCAGGACTTTCTTTATTCAAAACTCGGCCTATCGAGCGCATGCGCTGGTATGTGTCAACCAGAATATTGCCAACAATCTTGCAAAACTGCCTGATGCCAGACCGGCACTAATTAAAGTCATCCCATCGGGTGGCCCGATTTCGCCATTTATTGCAACATACCAACATTCACCTTTTAAACTGGTCTATGCAGGTGTGCTCAGAGATGAACCCAAGCGCCTGCTTAAACTTTGGGATGCATTCGTTTTTGCGCAAGAAACGATGCCAGAATTGGAGTTGACTTTCATTGGAGATGGGCCACTTCGGCCTGATTTGGAGTTGCGGATTCAGCAAGCCGGACTGAACCATAAAGTGACCTTTACTGGTGTTTTGCACGATGAAAGGTACAAGGAAATGTTGGCCCGCCATCAGGCCTTATTGCTTTTCTCCGACTTCGAAGGCACTCCTGGTAGTGTCATGGATGCGATGTCTTGCGGGGTGGTGCCGCTGTGTAGGAAGATTTATGGGATCGATTTTTTGATCAAAGATGGCCAGAATGGACTGTTGTTTGATGGCACTAACGAGGACTTTTTGGCAAAACTCCAAGTGTTGAGAATGGAATCAAACTGGCAGCATTTTTCCAAACAGACTAAGCAGGATTTTGATGCACAGTTCTCTCTCCCCACGGTTGTACAACGTTGGCAGGCGCTAATGGAAAACTTGATGGTTAATTCCTCGAAATTTGCACAAGCGGTGTTGCCCTCGAAAATCCATTTACCCGCAGTAAAATTTCATCTCGCGAATGCTGATCGCCGGAAAGACTGGTACAACAAAATCTTGAGGGGGATATACGTAGTCATACAACGAATGAAAAAATAGCAACTAGACTACTCTTTTGCGGGCCACCAGGCAATAACCCAATGGGAATCGAGCGGCAGTTTTTGTGCTGATTCGTTGGAACAATTTCCATTTTACCAAACGGGAAGTAAGGCCGAAGCATATTTTAGACAAGGCCTTGTTTTTCCCCAAACCTTTGTTGATCAAATCAAAAAGTACATCCGTATATCCTCCATAAGCCTGCAACTCGATGACTTCCAAATGATTGTCGGCACACATTTTGCGTAAGGCAAACTCGGTATACCGATAATAGTCATGTGGAGTTTCGTGTAACCAGTAAAAAAAAGGAACCATCAACATTAAATCGCCACCCGGCTTGAGCACCCGTGCTGTTTCGTTCATAAATGCAAATGGGTTGGCAATGTGTTCCAGCACATCCGAACATAAAATAGAATCGAAAGAATCATCGGGGATGGGAAAAGGCTGATTCAAATCTGCAACGATGTCCAAGTGTGGATTGCTGTGCAGGGAATTGGACCAATCAATACACACGTTTTCAGCCACCTGATCTTTGTAGATGCCATAAAAAGGCACCATTCCTGCGCCAAGGTCAAGCAGCTTGCCGTGTGCATATTTTTGAACAATACTGACGTACAAATCAATGTAAACGGCAATAATGAACCAGGAACCCGGATAAACGTGCTGGCGATTGGGGATCCATTGGCGAGGGTTTCGAGCAGAAGGTACAAACTTTGATGCCTGCCAGGCGCTGGTGTTTTGCATGGTATTTTTTCCTGCCCAAAACTACAATTTTTGTACAGATCACCAAAGGGCTTTGTGCAAAGAAGATTTGTCAGCCAGTTTTTAAATCGTACGATTCGGGTTTAATTATTTAGGCTGTTTTTTGTTATTTTGCAGGAGAACTCTTAGTTTTAGTTTAAAATGGAAATTATGAAAACTAAACTGTTACTGTTACTTTTTCTTCTTGGGGATATTGGGTCAATGAATGCTCAGATTACATTTTTCAATGAAAAAAAAATAAACCTCAAACCCGCCAGAATATCCGAAAGCAAGGAGAATTCAGGTGAATTTAGAATCAGTTTTAGCAGTAATAACGGGTTTGGCTTATTGACCTATCGAAAGGGTGAAATAGTAAACAATACAGCCTTTCATCTGAAATCCAAGGCTGAAGAAAATCCCGTAGGCTTTTTAGAAATAGCCCCTAATGATTTCATTTGTTATGGTACCACTAAGCAAACAACCGGAGATTTTACTCCATCAATCGCTCGTTTGGCGAAAGAACAATTATTGTGGTCAAAAGGGTTCTCGATTTGTAATAATCTCACGAATGTCGGTTTTTTCGCGGGATTGGTAGCCCGAGGCCCTTTTTTATATGCGGCAGGAAGTGCTCGAAATTCAGGTTGTGGTATTCCCAACATAGATTTTTGTGTTGTAAAAATGGACTTAAAGGGAAACGTAAAAAGCCAGGCTTCATTTGTACCCGGTTATGAATCTTCCACTGATGGTTTGTTTTTTTTACAGCAACATAAAAATCTCCTGTACTATTGTGGTTTTAGTACAAGGCAACCTTGTGGGGTTAAAAACCCTCAAAGCCCCGGCATAGGGACAATTGATTTTAATTTGCAGCATCGCAGATGGTGGACTTACAAGGGGCTGAAGACAGCTCTGAATGGCGCAATAAATCAAGTATTTCCTTTGCCCAGTAACCCCAACCGATTGGTTTGCAATGTCCGGATTTCGCCGGATGACGCTTGTGCGGATCGAGTAAGTGGAGTAGGACTTTTTGTTGTTGACTCATTGGGCAATCCAATCAAAGCAGTTCGTTTTCGAACCAATAATAAGCAAGATATAATGAGCTGTCGCTACAGTAAGCTCATGCCATCTGACGAAAGTTTACTTTTTGTAGGAAGCATTACATCAACGAATGGGGCTCAAAACGGGTTGTTTATCCGCACGAATGCCAATGGTAAAGTGTTGGTTTCAAAAATCATCCAAGCCCAAAACCCTAAATATCTGATCAGCATTGAAGATGTAGCCATTTCGGGACAAAAGGTAGTTATGGTAGGAAGAATTAAATCGAAAGGAACTGAAAGCCTCATGATAATGGAAACTGACAGTTCAGGAGATTTACCAAGAAGTAGTAACTGTATAGAGGCTAAAGATTTGGCCTTAAAGGTAGAGCCATTAGCCATTCGTAAAAGTGAATATGAGCTTTATGATACGCAATCAATGCTTTCAGTCAAGACAAACTACCAACTATCCCGAAACCCCATTTCCAAGGTGACAATAAAAATTTGCCCCGAAGAAAAATCATCTAAACCTAAATCACCCATCGCATTCAGGCCCGAGCTTGGTCATAGTCGGACTAATTTTTTTGCAAAGGAGGTTACAAGATAATACAGCCGTATAACAAACAATCAAATTCCATGAAAACTAAACTATACCTTTTCTTATGGTTTACTGTCTTGACAATTGGGGCTCACTCCCAAGTCTCTGTTTTTAAAGGAACGAATATTGGCATCAACCCTGCTCGAATAACTGAAAGTAAAACCACAGCAGGTGATTTTCTGATCCTGTACTCCGGAATCAACAGTCAAGGCCTGTTAACTTATCGCAATGGTGCTATTTTAAACAACAGCGCGGTGAACTTGCGTTCCGATGGTCAGGAGCTACCCTTGGGCTTATTGGAAATTAGGCCTAACGATTTCCTTTTGCATGGGGCAAGCTATGCCAGGACGGGGAATTTTACACAATCCTTAGTCCGACTAACCAACGAACGCTTACAATGGGCAAAGGGGGTCGGAATTTGTGACGATTTTACGAACGTTGGCTTTATTTCAGGAATAGCCTTACGCGATTCCTTTATTTATTCAATTGGTAGCTCCAGGAATACGGCCTGTGGTTCGCCAGATATGGACTTTAGTGCCGTGAAATCAAACCTTCAGGGAAACATTGTCTCACAAATTTCTTTTATTCCCCAAAATGGCCCCTCAACCGATGGCATGTTTTTTCTGCAACCGCACCAAACCCGTTTTTATTTTGGCGGGTTCAGCACCCAAGCGCCTTGTGGTGGCGGTAATCTTCAACGCCCTGGCTTGGGCTTTTTTGATGCCAATTTGGGAACCCGTCGTTGGTGGACCTATGCTGGGGTGGGTTTCGACCTAAATGGTGTATTGTATCAAGCGCATCCTTTTCCCTCAAATCCCAATCGAATGGTGTGTAATGTCCGCTTTTCGCCAGACGAGTGCGCTGATGCACCATTTGGGATAGGCTTGTTTGTGGTAGATTCGGTCGGTAATCCTATCTCTGCTGTACGCTTTAGGACCAGTGTTGCTGATGATAAAATCATTTGTAGATACAGCCGATTAATACCCGGCGATGAATCGGTGTTGTTGCTGGGGCGGATAACCGGTAGCAATGGGACTTCGCGCGAATTCCTTATGCGTACAACCCCCACTGGACGTATCCTTTTCGCCAAAGTTATTAGCCCCAGTAATCCAGGCCAGCGGGTAACCTTTGAAGACTTTACGGTTTCCGGCCAGAACATAATCATGGTAGGAAAGCTGCAAAATAACGGAGAAGACAATCTGGT
>JAIXOO010000244.1 GCA_027486765.1 Saprospiraceae bacterium | reverse complement strand
GGCTTTTTTTATGGTAATTACTTTTATGGACTGTGCGCGGTAGCCCTGTCCATCGAAGCCACTTTGCAGCAAGAATATCCGCTGGCGGATTGGGCGTATTACCTGGCCGTTTTTGCCTTAACCGCCTGGTTTTACACCTTACCTTACCTGTTGGACAAAACCGTGGCTGCACCAGATTTAAGAGCAAGGTGGTATATAAAACATAGGCCACTTGTATGGTGGAGCCAGGCTGTTTTGTTGTCAATCTGTTGTGGTTATGCCCTTTATTTCGTGCTTACCTATGGCCAAGCTATGCTGGAAATGAGTGCGGTGCAATGGGCCTTGAGTTTGTCGATTCCTTTTCTGGGCATTTGTTATTACGGCATCAGCTTCAATGAGCAGTACAACCTGCGCAAAATCGGAGTGCTCAAGCCCTTCATCATAGGCTTTTGTTGGGCGGGGATTTGCACTTTGTATCCCATTTTGTGGTATAAAATTACGCATGAGCAGGAGGGTGGACTAGATGGGGTAGGTTCCCGTTTGTTCCTCAAAAACCTGATGTTCATTGCCTTGATCGGCATCATGTTCGACATCAAGGATTATGCCAGCGATGCCCGGCAAAGGCTGAATACCTTTGTGGTGCAGCGGGGACTGCGGAATACCCTATTTACCGTTTTGCTCCCCTTGAGTATCATCGGCCTGGCCACCTTTTGGTTGTACGGCTTTACCCACAACTTCTCGATGATGAAAATTAGCCTGAACTCACTGCCTTTTGTCGCCATGCTGTTTGCGGTGCAAGCCCTCAAAAAAAGACGCTCCATTTTGTACTATCTTATTGTGATTGACGGTTTATTGTTGGTCAAGGCAGTCTGCGGCTCCATTGCCATGCTCTTTTTTTAAGGGTTCCAAAGTTTCTGGGTTCCAGGTTCCAGCGTTCGGCAGCCGAACCCTGGAACTTTGGAACCCAGAAACTTTGGAACCCAATAATTTTTTACTTTTGCAGCCTTATGAAAAAATTCCTACTCATCACTTATTACTGGCCCCCCGCTGGCGGCGGCGGCGTAATGCGTTGGGTCAAAATGACCAAATACATCCGACAGTACGGCTGGGAACCGGTGGTGTACACGCCCGAAAACGGAGAAACGGCTGCCTTTGATGAAAGCCTCACCAAAGAAGTTGCACCAGATTTGCTGGTGGTCAAAACGCCCATTTGGGAGCCTTATCAATTGTACAAGCAATTTTTGGGGCGCAAAAAGGAAGAAAAAATCTACTCAGGGTTTATCAACGAAGGGAAAAAAGAAAGCCTGGCCCAAAAAGTGTCCGTCTTCATCCGGGGTAACTTTTTTATCCCTGATGCCCGGATGTTCTGGATCAATCCTTCGATCAAATACCTGACGAAATACTTAAAGGAGCATCCGGTAGACGCCATTGTATCCACCGGACCGCCACACAGCATGCACCTGATTGCGGAAGGGGTGCACAAGGCGACGGGCATTCCCTGGGTGGCTGATTTCCGGGATCCTTGGACGAATATCGACTTTTACAAAGACCTGCGCCTGACTTCCTGGGCGGATGCACGCCACAAAGCACTGGAGCAAAAGGTGCTGCGTAAAGCTTCCCGAGTGGTGGCGGTTACCTGGCGTTCGCGGGATGAATTTGTGGAACTCTGTGGCCGAAAAGACATTGCCGTGATCCCGAATGGTTTTGACGATGCCGATTTTGCTCAAGCGGAAACATCCAAACTGGATGCGGAATTTTCGATTGCTCACATCGGCTCGATGAACAAGGATCGCAACCCGGAAGTATTCTGGAAAGCGGTACAGGCCGCTTTGGCCGCCGAGCCAGCATTGCAACAAAAATTAAAAATTCGCCTGATTGGCCCGACCGATTTTTCGGTGCGCGAATCGGTGCAAAAATACGGATTGGAAGCCAATACCGAGTTCATCGATTTTGTGCCCCACTCGGAAGCGGTTTTGTACCAGCAACAATCTCAGGTATTGCTCCTGTTGATCAACAATTCACCGAATGCCCGCACCATCATTCCGGGCAAGTTGTACGAATACCTGGGCTCTGGGCGCCCCTTGCTGGCTATTGGCCCCAATGACAGCGACTCGGCGAAAGTGGTAGAATTGACCAAAGGTGGAGCACTGCACAATTATGAGGATGTGGAAGGGCTGAAAAACAGCATTTTGGCATTTTTTGCAGCGTATCAAAAGGGGGAATTGAAGGGTAGTGCGGAAGGGATTCAGCAGTTCACCAGAAGGCATTTGGCGGGGGAGTTTGCTGGCTTGCTGGGGACCTTGACGAAATAGTCGATAACCATGCTCTTAAGACGCAAAACCCCTTAGGTGAAATCTTAGGTGCCTTAAGTTTCTTAGGTGGTAAAAAAATGTTCTTTCACCACCTAAGAAACTTAAGGCACCTAAGATTTCACCTAAGCTTACAATTCCACCGCATAAATTTGACTAATCCCCTCAAAATTCGCCCGAAAAATCACCCATTTCCCATCCGGCGAAAAATGCACATTTGGCTCCAGCCGATAATCGTGCTGTTTCATGTTGACCAATTTTTCGGATCTCAAATGCTCCTTTTCGGGATAAAAAAGATAAATCCACATGCCATTCTGGGCTTTTGCGACCTGGCCAGGATTCCCACCATCTCCACAGAACAGTTTTTGATCCCGGGAAATGTTGAAATGGATCGACCATTCATCGCGGATCATTTGGTAGCGGGTTTGTTGGCCATCCGCCACGCGGTACCCAGCCAGGAAGAAATTTTCCCCGCGCGGCATTTGCAGGTCGTACCAGATGGTCTTGCCGTCCCAACTCCAGAATTCATGGCCCGCAATTTCGCGCTCCATGGTGCGGGTGTGGATTTTTTGGATCACTTTGGTCTTGAGATTGATGTTCCAGATGCGGTCCACCTTGTGCCAAGGGCCTTCGTGGCAAAACATGAGGATGTTAGGATCGGTAACTGAAAACTGGATGTGGCCCAACCAGGTGTTCTCGCTGTGGATTTTTTCCAAAGCTCCGGTTTTTAAGTTGATGGTGAACAGGGTATGGAGGATTTTGGCGTCAAAAATCCGGTCGAAATATTCCCCTTTGGTGGGGTAAAGCTTGTAAATGGAGTCTTTGGCAGGCGCGGCCCAACTGCCTGCCAACAAGGTCTCATCCGCATTCAGCGTAGTAATCGACCCTTTAAAATCGGGTGGAAAAACACAAACCAGGCGGGTGCTGGCTCGGTCAACATGGGTGGCAAACACACTGTCTTTGACTTGATAAAAAACTTCCCGACGGATTTTTCCCACAATTTCCCCGGATTTGCGGGTCAGCTTGTGTGTCAATTGGGTATGCGCCATCGTTTTTAAATTGAGCACATACAACTGTGGGCCGCGATAATAAATCATCAAATCCGCTTTGCCGTCCGGCGTTTTCAGGAAGGGATTGTTGTGGAAATAAAAACTTTCGTTGGGTTGGTC
>JAIXOO010000126.1 GCA_027486765.1 Saprospiraceae bacterium | reverse complement strand
TGGTCTATGCTCCTACCCTTTTTAACCCTTATGGACATGTCGCGATTGTAGCCAACGTGCAGCCCAATGCCATTGAAATCATCCAGCAAAATCCAGGGAGATGGGGGCGTTCTCGTCAGCGGTATCCGCTAAGTCAGGAGAACGGTCAATGGAAAATTCATAAAAAACGCATCTTGGGGTGGTTGCGCAAAAACTAACATTGTCGCGAATTTTGAATTAACTGCACAAAATGTGCGACTTCTCCGAAGTCGTATAATCTTAACTCCAATCATTTTCTACAAATGTGTGACCTCTCCGAGGTCATCGGATCGACTTCGGAGAAGTCGTACATTTGTAGAATTTGTTGCAAATGAGTTTTTTACGACTTCGGAGAAGTCGCACATTATTCATAGTCAACGTTGTTAATTCAAAACTCAAATTAATATTAGCACCTCATAACACTAAGAATGAAGTGCAAAAGTGCTGCTTAGGTTATTGAATTCAACCCGCCCGATGCCCACGCATCGCAAAATACAACACATACAAATAACAAGGTACCATCGTAACCATAAAGGCCATCTGGAAACCCATACTCTTCGACAATTCCCCGTAAATCAAGGGAATAATCGCGCCACCCGCAATGCCCATAATCATGACGGCCGAACCAATTTTGGTAAACTTACCCAAGCCATTGATGCCCAATGGGAAAATAGCTGGCCACATCGGAGCGTTGGCTAATCCCAGCAGCGCAATAAACGTTACGGAGGTTTGCCCCTTAGTCAAAAATGCGGCAACGGTAAACACCACCCCCAAAATGGCGGCGTATTTCAAACTGCTTTCCTGAGAGATGTATTTTGGAATGGCGACGATACCAATGATATACCCTAACAACATGGCAATCAAGGTGAATGACGTGAAGTATTTGGCTTGATCCAGGGAGAAGCCCAGGTTTTTGCCATAAGTGCCAATCACATCTCCCGCCATCACTTCCGCACCCACGTAGGTGAAGATACAGAGTGCGCCAAGGAGCAAGTGTGGATACTGAAATACACTGGTTTTGCTAGCACTTTTGGTATCGGTAACTTCCTCGCCATCCATGTCGATATCAGGCAATGCCGATCTGCGAATCCAGAGGGCCAGAATTACCAGAATTACCGCCATGACGGCATAGGGCATGATCACCCGTTGGGCCAATTCGTCCAATAGGGCTGCTTTTTGAAGTGGATCCGTAGCAGCCACTACGTCAGTTTCCAGTTTGGAAGCGTTTTTCAACACAATTGCGCCCAGAATAAGTGGGCTAAGTGCTCCCGCTACCTTATTACAAATCCCCATGAAGCTGATGCGTTGCGCCGCACTTTCAATGGGGCCAATGATGCTGATGTAGGGATTGGAGGCTGTTTGTAAGAGCGACAATCCTGCACCCTGCACGAACAATCCTGTCAGGAATAAAGTGAAACTACGTGCATTGGCGGCTGGAATAAAGATGAGTGATCCTATTGCCATGACCAGCAGTCCAAGCGCCATCCCGTTTTTAAAACCCGTGCGTTGCAAAATGCCAGAGGAAGGAATAGCCAGAAAAAAGTAAGCCATGTAAAAGGCCGAGGTGACAAAAAAGGCCTGGGTATCCGTCTTCAGTTCACAAGCCAACTTTAGGAAGGGAATCAAGGTTCCATTGAGCCAGGTGACAAATCCAAAGATGAAAAACAGTACCCCAATGATCAGCATTGACGTGAAGTAATTGCCTGCTTTCTGCGTAGTGCTTGAACTCATACGTTTTAAAGGTTAGGTGATGAATAGCTCCGAAGGTAGTAAAAAAAAATTCACAGTATGACAAATCCTCTTTGGTCTGCACCAGATTTCTTCAATTTTATCATCCCAAAGGGGTGACAAAAATCAGTCCCCTGTATTTTGGGCGCTGGTACTTTTACACGGAGTTTAATCATCTGAAAACAGTCATCAATGACGGCGAATACCACCCTAAGATCAAGTGCCGGAAAAGTACGTGTAGACAATCACACCCAATGCTACCATTGTAGTGAGCCGCTGCCTAACGCTCCCATTCCTTTTGATGAAAAAAACTTCTGTTGCGAGGGTTGCCGTACCGTGTACGAAATCCTGAATACCAATGGCTTGTGCCAATATTACAACATTGATGAAACCGCCGGAATCAGCTTGCGTGGCAAACGTAAAGAAGAATACGCCTTTTTGGACGACCCCGAAGTGCTCAAAAGGCTGGTGCAATTCAGCGACGGCAAAACAGCCCGGATTACCTTGTTTTTGCCCCAAATCCATTGTGCCTCCTGCATTTGGTTGCTAGAAAACTTATACAAGTTGACCGATGGCATCCATACTTCTCAAGTCAATTTCCTAAAACGAGAATTACACCTGGTTTTTTCCGAAACACAAACCAGTCTGCGCAAAATAGCCGAAACCCTGGCCAGCATTGGTTACGCGCCTGCCATCAACCTGGGTAGCTTAGACGAAAATACCCGCCCGGTCATCAACCGTAGCTTTGCCTATAAAATCGGCGTCGCTGGTTTTGCTTTTGGCAACATCATGCTGCTGAGTTTTCCCGAATACTTGGGATTGAATCAGCTCACGGAATCCGGTTTCGCCAAATATTTTGGCCTGCTCAACATCCTCTTGTCACTCCCCGTGATCTTTTTCAGCGCCCAGGATTATTTCCGTTCGGCTTATCAAAGTTTAAAACGGGCACAACTCAACATCGACGTACCCCTGGCCCTCGGAGCTGCGGTGCTTTTTTTGCGCAGTGTGTATGAAATCCTGAGCCATACCGGAGCAGGTTACATGGATAGTCTGGCGGGTTTGATTTTTTTCTTGTTGATTGGTAAATGGTTCCAGCAGCGCACTTACCACCACATTTCCTTCGAGCGAGATTACAAATCTTATTTCCCCATCTCTGCCCGCAAAAAAGTAGACCAAACCGAACAATCCGTCGCCCTCGACAAACTGGATGCTGGCGATATCATCTACGTCCGCAACGGAGAATTGATCCCCGCCGATGCCATCATCCTACGCGGGGAAGCGAACATCGACTATAGTTTTGTGACGGGAGAAGCCGAACCTGTGCGCATACCAGCTGGTGAAAAAGTATTCGCAGGTGGCCGTCAAATGGGCGGCGTGGTTGAATTGAGTTTGAGCAAAAAAGTCAGCCAAAGTTACCTCACCCAACTCTGGAATGAGGACGCTTTTAACAAAAAACAGGAAAGTCAGGCAAGTGTGTTGGCCAACAAAGTAAGTCGGTATTTTACCACTGCCATTTTATTGGTTGGCTTTGGCACTTTGATCTATTGGTTGCCCCGCGACGTGGGGATTGCCATCAATGCCTTTACCGCAGTATTGATTGTAGCCTGTCCTTGTGCGGGGGCGCTTGCGGTACCCTTCACGCTCGGCAATGCCCTGCGCATTTTGGGCCGTTATAATTTTTTCCTCAAAAACACCAATGCCATTGAAGCCCTTTACCGCATTGATACCATTGTGGTAGATAAAACGGGGACGATTACGGCGGGGCAATCCAGCACGGTGCAATTTGTAGGGGAACCCTTGACTGCTACGGAGAAACAATTGATCGTAGCGCTGAGCGGCCAAAGCAATCACCCGGCCAGTAAACTCATCCACACTGAGTTGTCCAAAGAAATTGGTGAAGCGACCGCGTATCCCATTGCTGATTTCCAGGAAACAGTTGGAAAGGGTGTTGAGGCTTCGGTTGGGCACCGCAACATCAAACTAGGTTCTCGAAAAATGATGGATCAAACACTCCTGAATCCAAATTTGGACGGTGAGGGGGTCTATGTTCAAATCAACAATGAAATAAAGGGATACTTCGTATTGGAGCACTTTTTGCGGCCCCAGGCCATCGAAACCTTGCAGTATTTCCAAGGTCTCGGTGAGGTGTATCTGTTGAGCGGCGACAATGATCGGGAGGCCGAATTATTGGCACCCATTTTTAAAGAGCGCGGCAACATGCATTTCCGCCAAAGCCCCAAAGACAAACTTCAATTCATTCAGGAGCTGCAAAACGAAGGCCATCGGGTACTGATGCTGGGCGACGGGCTCAACGACGCGGGGGCACTCCGCCAAGCCGATGCTGGTATTGCCGTCACTGAGGATACCGCCAATTTCACTCCAGCTTCGGATGCCATTCTGAGTGCCGATCGTTTTTACCGTTTGCCTGCTTATATCGATTATGCGCGAAAGAGTGTGGTGCTGGTGTTTGGGGCTTATAGCCTGGCTTTGTTGTATAATATTGTTGGGTTGAGTTTTGCGGTGCAGGGTGCTTTGTCGCCTGTAGTTGCTGCTATTTTGATGCCGTTGAGCTCGATTACTATTGTGATTTTTGGGACGATTGCGAGCAATTGGTTGGCGGCGAGGGTTTTGAAAAAATAGTTGAGAAGCTTGAATTGCTGGCTCCGGCGCCTCGACTTCGCTCAGTGACCGGAGCCAGCAATTCAAGCTTCTCAACTATTTTTTTCCCACCCACTATCACCCTTCCAAGAAATATTACTATTTTTGGACAATCTTTCACTTTTAGGGGCACATATCTACTTACCATTCCATTTATTGTACAGGTTTCTACCAATTCCGGCGTGTTGAGCGCCTTGGAAAATCATAATTCATTGTCCCATGAACAACCGATTAAAAAAAGGAAAGCCCCTACTTTCCAGCATTTTTCAATTACCAATTGTTGTACTGGCCCTGATTTTGTCGGGCTGCCTCTCCCCTAGTTTTGCCCAGGAAGCCCCGGTAAAAAAGGGGTTGATTCGTTTCCGCGAATGGCAATACGCGCTGGGCGTAAGCCTCGGCACCAAGGGTGCAGGAGCAGACATGGCCTTTCGGGTGCGGCCCTCCTGGCACCTAAGGGCAGGTTTGAATTATCTGCAAGGCAGTTTTGGCCAACAACAATTTGATTTGGGCAATTTTGGCCTAAGCGACAATACCTGGCTATTTACTGGAAAAATTCGTCAGCATTCTGCAGAAATCATGATTGATTATGCGGTGCTGCATGAACAAGTACGGGCAGTAATTGGCTTAGCCTTCCACCCAGGTAACCGCATCAACGGAACTTTTGTGCTGCGGGACTCTGTCCAATTCAACGAAGTAAAAATTGCCCCGGAGGAAATGGGCCAAATTGACGCCAGCCTCAGTTACGGTCGCTTTGCATCCCCCTATCTGGGGGTAGGCTTGGGTCGGATGGTGCCCTGGCGGCGTTTGAGTGTGGGTTTGGATGCGGGAGCTTATTTTCGAGGCAAACCCAGCACCGATCTTCAGGCTACTGGCCTACTTGAAACGAATGAAAACAACCGCCAAAAGCTGCAAAACAATCTCCAGAACAAGCGCATTTGGCCCGCCTTAAACCTCCGTGTTGGCTATCGATTTTTGTAAAAAAAGACCATCCCTCCCATGAAATACCGTAATTTTTACATCCTGTTACTTAGCTTATTTTGCTGCAGCGCTTGTGAAAAAGCCCTGGATCAACTCAAAGACGATACGCTGGATGGCCTCCAATTCGAGGTCAGTACTGGCGTATTGCACCAACCGCTGACCCTACAAATCCTCAATGAATTGACTGGCGAGCCGGCTGAGGGCGTCAACTTGGAACTACTCAGCAGCGATTTTTCTAAATTGTACACCAACAGCGGCAGTAAAACCTTACAAATCCAAGGAGGGCTCCTCACGCTGGGCACACTCAAACGGGAAGCGCCCAGCGAAAGTGCGCCGCGCAAAGTGCGTTTCCGCTTTCAGGGTTCTGGTTATTTTACCGTAGAAGAAGAATACCTGCTCAACGATACCCTCGGGCAACTGGCAACGGTGTGGATGCGCCCAATGCGTGCTTCAACCCATATTGATGTATTGGAAAAAGCCCTGTCCTCGGAACGCAACAGCAGTTTGACTTTCAATACCCCCAATCAACAGGCCAGTTTGCGCATCGACCCATATGTGGAGTTTCGGGAAGGCCAAGCCAGCATCACTGGTACTTTAGCCCTCAAACTCATGGTGATGCCCGGCACCCCGGCGAATAAAAATTACCTGGAATCCACTTTGATTCGGGCACCATTCCGCAAAGCCGACGGTAGCTTGGGCAAACTCAACCTCAATCCAGTTAATTTGATTGATTTTCAGGTAAAATCAGGTAGTGAGTCAGCCGATCGTTTGAGTTTTCCGGCCCAATTGAGTATTCCGATCAGTCCTGATTTATACAATCCATTGACGCAGGCCAAAATCAAAACCGGGGATTTGATTCCTGCTTTTTGGCAAAATCCAGATGAAGGAATTTGGCAAGCCAAAGCTTTCGCTACGGTCAGCAACCGCAATGGCAAACTGGAAGCCAGCATGCCACTGGTCTACACAGGTCGCTGGGCACTGGGCTTTATGGAACTGTGGCCGGAAGAAAAAATTTCGGAGCTGTGCCAGGTGTTTATCCAGGTACAAGGCGATATGCCCGATACATTGAAGGGGGTGTATTACCGAGGCACCACTCCGGTTCGGTATCACTACACGAGCAAGGCCAATCTGAATTTCATGCAGGTTTTTCCCAGTTGCCGTTCGGGTCAAGGTTTTGACATGGACGCGCTAGTGCGCAGCGTGAAGGAGCAAACCCGGAGCTTTTTTCTACAACAAGACAGTACAGTTTTTGGCAATGTCAATTTCCAGCCCCAAGTCAGCGTATTTGTCATTCAGCCCTTGCCCATCTGCACGGAATACAGTTTTCAGGAAAAAAACAACATTCCCATCTCGGTCAACGCCGATGAGGCGACTGAAGGCTGGTTGTACTACCAAATTGGCAGCAGTAGCGGGTATCGGTTTATGCGTTTGAACAAAGGCATCAATAATCTACAGGTTGCTTATCCACGGAATCCGCTATTCACACCAGGTGGTTTTTACGGAACCCAGGCCCAGTTCATTTTTTACTACGAGGAAGGCTGTCAGTTGCGCAGCAGTACCCGCAGTTTTCCGGTTTGTGAGGTA
>JAIXOO010000394.1 GCA_027486765.1 Saprospiraceae bacterium | reverse complement strand
TTGAAACTACTATCCTTAGCGCGCAAGCCGTGGTAAGCGAGGCGTAGGTATTCATCCGCCAGAACATTGAGGTCGGTGGGTTCTTTTACGCCTGTGCTGGTACGCGAATGTTCGAGCATCCCTTTGACAATGGAGGAAGCTCGACCGCCGTGGTGGTTGATTTTGCCGAGGTTCACCTGTAAGTCTTCGGCAATGGCTTTTACTTCTTCTATATCCCCTTTTTCCAGTTCTTCTTTCAAATCGTCAATCATTTCAGCACTGACTTCGGCGAAGTTGTTGACAAAATTGAGGGGGTTCTGGATTTCGTGGGCAATGCCGGCAGTGAGTTCACCGAGGGAAGCGAGTTTTTCGGACTGGATGAGTTGGGCTTGGGTGGCACGCAGTTCTGATAATGTTAATTCTAATTTTAGTTTTTCTTCTGCAAGTTTTAAGGCATTTTGTTCTTTTAGTTGCAAATCAAGGAAACGAATATAAGTGAGGTCAAAAACTTTAGATAAGCGAATCAATAAATCAAAATGATCTTCACTTAAAGGCTCAAATGAAGACAACATAATGCATCCAAAGTTTTGGAATGAAGCATTAAGGATAACACTTTTAACTGCGCGCATATTATCTTTTACAAAGTCAGGCAATTGTGCTAAGGAATTTGCAAATTGATAATCATCCCAAGTTTTTTTATTATTGCCTTCTAAAACATATGACCATCTTTGTTCACGTTCTTCCCAACCTTTCAATATTGCCAAATTAGGCGCATGTTCATGGTGTTTTACTAAAATTTTTAAAGGTATATCGGGTGTGTCTGCACTCACCATCCACCAATGAGCATCTTTTGTAATGGAATCAAAAGTCATAATAAAACCTCTATCGAGTTGCATATTGAGTTTGGTATATTCAGTATAAATAAACCCAATTAAAGTACTCAATTCATCCGAAGTATTCATCGCCATTGCTCGACTCCGGATGCGTTCAAGGGAGGCTTCTATTTTCGCTTCTCTGGCTTGTGCTTCTGCTTTTTTAATATCGAGATAACGAGTATAAGCTTGTTCAAAAACAAGCGAAAATTTCAATAAAATACTTTTCTCTTCTTGCGTTAATTCACACGGCCCCCAATGTAATGCACCATACTTATTGTAGGCCATAGAAAAAACAACAGACTCTAACCCACGCATCATTTGTATCAACTCCGGCTTGAGTTTTACATAATCCGTATGAAGAAACATTTGGTCATCATAAGTCTGTTTTATATCAGGGTTTAAATGCAGGGTTTCAAATTTTTTCCCTTCGTGAAAGGCTTTTATCTGTTGAACATATAGTGGATGACTAAACTTAGGCACAAATAATTTCAAGGGAAATTCTCCAGCATCGAAACCAGCTACCCAAGATTCTATATTGTCATCACTATCAATTAAATAAACGCTACACGCGCCAAATTGGAAATTAAGATTTTTCAACTCATTGTAAAGTGTATAAGCCACTTCCTGTATTTCATCACTATGTTGCATAACCAGAGAGCGGGAACGTACCTTTTCCAAAGCTCCTTCAATTTCTAAATCCCGATTTTTTAGGGCTAATTCATGTCCTGAATTGGTCAAGTCTTGATTTTGTTTTTCAATTTGTAATTTTTGTTCTTGCAATTTGTCATTCAACAGTTTTTTGCGTCGGTTTGTATAAATCAAGCCTCCCGCTAATAATATAAAAGTGAATAGACCGCCTAAAAGAGCATTTTGACGAATTCTATTTTTCGTATTTATCTCTTTTTTTTCTAATTCAGCCAGTTTGTTTCGCTGTTCACTTTCCAAAAAATACCGCTTATTCGTTTGGTCTTGAGTAAACAGTTTTTCTTTTATTGCATTGTGCCTTTTTAAATAAAACAAAGATTTTCCTGGATTGATTTTTTCAAAATACTCCGACAAAATCAAAGCTGCATTCATTTCATTTAGATCATTGTCCATTTTTACAGCTCCATCGTAAGCAGTTTTGGCGTAATAATACATGGAATCGAGTGCACCTTTTTTTTGCATGGCGTTGGCCAGGTATATCTGTGTCTCTTGTAACGCAAATTGATTGTTTATCTCAGCCATAGCGGAGCGCATAATGTGCAAATGGGCTATCGCTGAGTCAGGTTTATTTTGGGTCAAATATCCAAGGCCTATGGCATGATGGGCATAACCTACAAAATGCCCTGTATTAAATGGTATGGATTGCCCGTAGCTTAGGCATTTAAAGGCATAGATCAAAGCCGAGTCAGCCTGTTGTTCCTTGCTGTACATTTGCGAAGCCGTCATGTGGGTTGCCCATTTGTCAACGAGGCTAAACGTTATTTCTGGATGAGTATTGAACATCCGAATGTTTTCTTGACATTCTTCCAAACATCTTTTATAATCCCCTTGCTTTTCATACGCCAATTGTGCCATATTTATATAGTTAGCAAGCTCAACCAGATCATCTTTATATCTTTCTTTTCCTTCTAAAGCCAATTCTAAACCCTTTGCCCATTGACCACTTATGCTGTATTGAAAGGATAAGGGACCCAATATTTTCCGAAGGCCCTTGGCATAATTGAGTTTTCGGGTGAGTCTGAGGGCTTCTTCTCCAAGCAGGATGGATTTTTCCACATTCGTATTTGAATAGAGTACTGCTACTTTGGTTAGGGTGTTGATCCGATTGGTATCATTAGGCAGGGTGATTAATTTTCTTTCCAAACTATCCAGTAAAGTTTTCGAAAACCCTTGTGGCTGAGCGACAACGTACAGGTGGCCGAAAAAACAGAGAAAAAAAGTAAGAGTAAATATTCTCATTTTGTTCTTTTTACGATTGTACCTGGAATGGTAAAATGATTAAAAACTCGGAGCCGATTCCTTCGGTACTTTCGATTTTAAAAGTGCCAGCATGTCCTTTGGTTACGATATCATAGGCCAAACTCAAGCCCAATCCTGTGCCTTGCCCGGTGGGTTTGGTAGTGAAAAAAGGTTGGAAGATTTTGTCACGGATGGATTCGGGAATGCCACTGCCGTTGTCTTTCACCTTGATCATGATTTGATCGGCTGTTTTTTGGGTGGAAATGGTGACGGTGGGCTCGTAGGGGCACCCCTCGCG
>JAIXOO010000243.1 GCA_027486765.1 Saprospiraceae bacterium | reverse complement strand
AAATTGCTGCAAAAACATTTACCAGCCAAATTTCTTAAAGTCTTTATATTTTTGGAGTCCAATAAGTAGTGGGGCAAACATGATTGCTTATTTTTTTATCGCCCCTAATTGATTTTAGATATTTTTTAATTCACCCGACATCATGAAAATCAAACTCTTACTCCTTTGCGCACTGTTTAGTGCAACTAGCGCTCTTTGGGGCCAAAATACTTATCAGGTACAGGGCAAGGTCACCACCGCCCAAAATGCGCCGCTCGACCTGGTTGCCATTTCCCTCTTGAGGTCAGCTGATTCCAGCATCGTCAAATCGGTTTACTCGGATGAAGACGGCAGTTATGTGTTTTCAGGCGTTGCCGCAGGCACTTATTTCCTAAAAGCTTATCTGCTGGGTTATGCCGAATACAGTGGAGGAAAACTGATGGTAGAAGGCCCGGCTACTACCCTCCAGCTTCCCGCCATTCAATTGCAGGAAAGCATCAAACAACTCCAGGAAGTCACTATCGCTTCCAAAACACCTTACGTAGAGCGCAAAATCGACCGCACCATTGTCAACGTAGATGCCTTGCTGGCCAATGCGGGCAGCAACGCCCTGGAGGCGCTGGAACGCGCACCGGGCATCGCCGTGGACCAGAATGGGGTGATCACCCTCAAAGGCCGTGCTGGAGTGGCCGTGTTCATCGACGACAAACCAACTTACCTGTCCGGTGCCGAGCTGGAAAACTACCTCAAGTCCTTGCCCGCAGGTACCGTCAAACAAATTGAAATCATGACCAATCCGCCCGCCAAATACGAAGCAGCGGGCAATGCGGGCGTGATCAATATTGTGCTGAAAAAAAACCGGGCTCCGGGTTTCAATGGCAATACCAACCTCAGTATGCAACGCGGACGTTATTCGCGCAGCAACAACAGTTTGAACCTCAATTTTAACCAAAAGAAGCTCAGCCTTTCGGCCAATCTCAATGGTGGTTTTCGCAACTCCTTCCAGGATCTGAACATCAATCGTTTTTACAAAAACCCCGACGAGACCCCTAGTTCTTCTTTTGCCCAAAATTCCTTCATCGTCAAAACGGGGCAATCGGCCAATGCCAAACTCGGCCTGGATTATTACCTCTCGGACCGCACGACCATCGGCCTGTCTGCCAAGGGTTTGTTCAGCCCCTCGGGTTCCAATACCGACAACAATGCCCAGGTCGCAGGTGCCGACCGCAATTTGCAGCAGTTTGTCGACGCGCTGAACCTGGACGATGGCAAATTCAACAATGGGACCTTTAATGCCTACTTCAAGCGGCAATTGGATTCCCTGGGCAGCAGCCTCACCGTCGACGCCGACTACGTGGTCTACGCCTCGGATCGCGACCAGGTCTTCAATAATTTTATCCTCAACCCCAGCAGGGTCTTGTTGTACCAGGATCGCATCAATGGCCAGTTGCCTTCCGACATCAGCATTTACGCCGCAAAGGCGGATTATGCCAAACCTCTGGGGAAGGATGCCAAATTTGAAGCAGGATTAAAATCGGCCTTCACCAAAACCGACAATGAAGCAGCCTACACCAACACCATCGACGGCGTCACTTCCCTCAACTACGACCTGAGCAATCGTTTTTTGTACGACGAATGGATTCACGCCGCTTATGCCAATTATTCCCGCAGCATCGGTCGCTGGGGCATTCAGGCAGGACTTCGGGCCGAAACCACCAGCCTGACGGGCAATCAGTTGGGCAATCCTGAGCGGCCCGCCAGCAGTTTCAAGCGCAGCTACACCAATCTTTTCCCCACCTTTTACGCGACCTGGAACGCCGACTCACTGGGGCACCACGTGTTTGCTTTCTCCTTCGGTCGGCGGATTGACCGGCCTTATTTTCAGGATTTGAACCCATTTGTGAGCCCACTGGATAAGTTCACTTTTTATGCTGGAAACCCAAATTTGTTGCCCACCTACGCCAATAATTACTCCATCTCCCATTCGTATAAAGGAGTGCTCAACACCACCCTGAGCTACGCCAAAACAATTGACGGCATCAACGAAACCCTGGAAATTGTGGATGGCATTTATTACAGCCGGCCGGGCAACATTGCCACCAACCAAAGCTTCAACCTCGCCATGGATGCGGCCATTCCGGTTACCTCCTGGTATAACATCAACAGCAATGCCGAGTTAGGGCACCTGATTTTTGAGAGTAAATTGTATACCGAGCAACTCAATTCGAGTGGAACCTACTTTCACCTGGTGGCCAACAACAGCTTTCAATTGGGCAAAGGCTGGAGCGCCGATCTGCGTGGGGAATACATGAGTGACATTGTGTATGCGCAGTTGCTCATCAAAAGTTGGGGAACCCTGAATTGTGCCTTTCAGAAAAAACTACTCAAAGACGCAGCAAGCCTCAAACTGAGCATCAGCGACATCCTGTACACCCGCCGCGCGAGTGGCATCATCAACAACCTGCGACTGACCGACGCAGACTGGAACAGCACCCTCGATACGCGCTCAATAACCCTGGCCTTTTCGTACCGTTTTGGCAAAGCCATCAACAATAGGCCAAAACACTCGGGGTCTGGATCGGAAAGTGAGCAGCAGCGGGTGAAGAATTCGTGATTTTTAAATTCTAAGGGGCGATAAAAAAATAAGTGATCATTTTGCCAGAGGATTAGATAAGTAAACGTTTCATTTCAAGTGTCTTATCTAATCCTCTGGCTCAGGAAAAATGATCACTTATTTTTGCCCACTACTAAGGTTTCTTGTTCAAAGGGTGGAATCAACCAATCTACCTTACATACTGTTAATACTGAATAAGTTAATTTACCACAATGCAGTGAGTTTTATCATTTCCCGCTTGCTGCATTGTGTGTATTTTCATTGCAATAAGTGAACCACACAGAGCTAAAACGAACCAGATGGAATTCATTGATTATTACCAAGTGCTGGGCGTCCCCAAAACCGCCTCAGATGCCGACATCAAAAGCGCTTACCGCAAAATGGCCAGAAAATACCATCCGGACTTGAATCCCAACAACAAAGAATCAGAAAGAAAATTCAAGGAAGCCAACGAAGCCAACGAAGTACTGAGTGATCCTGAAAAAAGGAAAAAATACGATACCTACGGAAAAGACTGGGAGCATGCCGATGAGATAGAAAAATCAAGACAACAACAACGCCAGCAATCCCAGCGGCAATCTGGCAGGCAACAAAGCGGGGAAGATTTCGCGGGTGGCGATTTCTCCGATTTTTTTGAATCGATGTTTGGAGGCGAGGCCAGAGGGAAAAGCAGCAATCGGCAAACCAAATTCAGAGGGCAAGACCTGCACGCTGAACTGCAACTCAATTTAACCGATGTGTACCACAGCCACCAGCGGACTTTAACGGTCAATGGCAAAAACATTCGCCTGACCATCCCCGCCGGGGTTGAAAATGAACAAACCATCAAAATAGCCGGGCATGGTACCCCAGGTGCAAATGGTGGCCCCAATGGAGATTTGTACCTCACTTTTTCGATTGCAGATCATCCGAAATTCAAAAGAGAAGGCAGCAATTTGTATACCACGGTCGAGCTCGATTTGTATACGGCCCTGTTGGGAGGGGAAACCACCATCGACACCCTGGATGGCAAAGTCAAATTAAAGGTAGCCCCGGAAACCCCAAGTGGCACCAAGGTCAAACTAAAAGGCAAAGGCTTCCCCGTTTACAAACAGGCCAATACCTTCGGAGATTTATACCTCACTTATCAAATCGTATTGCCGACTAAGCTGTCTGATTCAGAAAAAGCATTGTTTAGTGAATTGGCTAAAATGAGAAGCAATGGAAACTAACAATTTGATCCAGCTTGCACAATTCTGCAGCATCCACAACGTGGATACCTCCTTCATCTTCGCTTTGCAAGAATATGAGCTGGTGGAAATCGTGGTCATCGAAGAAACCCATTATCTGCCGGAAGCGCAACTACCCGAAGTAGAAAAAATGCTCCGTTT
>JAIXOO010000304.1 GCA_027486765.1 Saprospiraceae bacterium | reverse complement strand
TGGGGTTTGGGGGTGCAGGAAGTGAGGAAGAGGAGGAGGAGTGGAAAAAAAATCGATGCAGTCCGCCAGAAGGTTTCCAGCCCCCTTGGGGGCGAAATATGGGTAGAAAACGGAAATTCCCGTAGTTTCCAAAGTCCCTTTAGGGACGCAATGTGGGTATCATGCCGCTTGGGATACCCATATCGCGTCCCTACGGGACTCGGGAAAACATCGGGGCCGTTGTTTTCTACCCATATTTGGCCCCTAGCGGGGCTTCCGTTAGCCTCAGAACATCTGATATGATTTTGCACTGGATGTACGCTATTTTATCAATCACAACCCATTCACCTCATTCGTAAACGCGATCAAGGTTTTTTCATCAATACTTTTCTTCGAGGTCACCAATCTCACGATGATGGCCTGGTGCTGGGGAAATAATTTCAGCAATTCATCGCGGGTCATTTTTTCAAAGCCCTTCACCCCTATTTCTGCATCTACAAAAAAGTACACACTTTCGTTGCGGTATTGGGTAGAATAATCTCCATTGAAATTGCGGGCGTAGTCATTTTTGTTGACTGGCAATGCTTTGGAGGTACGCAATTTCAGGAGCGAGATTTTACCGGAAGTGCTTCCGCCCATGAGTTGAAAAAACACTTTATTGGTTTTGTCAACAGCAATACTTTTGACAAAACGAATAGAGTCCAGGCCATCGGCGATCACAAACCGGCGTACACTATTGTTGTCGGCTACAATCATCACATCTTCATCGTCTTTGCGGAGGTAGAGTTCGTTCTTTTCAAAGTCAAAGTTAAAAGCGTAGCCTTCTTTGACCATTTCGCTGCCACGGGAAAGCGCCCAGCCTCTGCCCCATTCATCGAGCAAAAAGCGGTCTTTACCTCCAGCAGTTTTAAAATTGGCCGCGCTGGCTTTTGGATTGGTGGGTGAATTGGCCGCAATGATGAAGTCGCGGAAGGAGCGCGCCTGGCTCAGCAAAAGATTGGGTGTCCATAACAGCAGCACAAGGCTTAGGAGTTGAGTCAATTTCATGTCGGAAGATTTTTATGATTTAACGTATAAAAATAACATAAACTATACAAGTTGTAAAAAAAAAGTCCATTTGAACCAATTAAGGCCCAAATGGACTTATGTATGACTAAATTTTTAGCTTAAAGCTTTTTCCAAGTCTCATAGATCTCCCGAGTATACCCCGCTTGACCAGAAGAACCACCTTGGTAACCATAGTGAAACTTAAACGTTTTGGTCGCAGCATCATAAGTATTTGGAAAGGCTGCACTGGTAAATCCACCTGGCCCTGGGTAAGTTGTACTTCCCGTTGGGTTTTCCAAAGTCATGAATCCAGCAGAAGGGGCAGCAGGCGTTGAGCCTGCACTTTCCCAACCAGCTACATTAGCAGCTACATCAAAGCGGAAGCCCCAGCCACCGAGGTCACCGACCTGGCCTTCACTACGTGTACCAGACACCGTAGACAGGTACTTGGTTGCACTGATGCTTCTAGGCGCACTTGGGTGGAAGAAATACCCAGTCACATTGTAGTTTCCTTCGTAAACGTTTTTCACCAATACAGGGAAAACAATCTGGCGGAAGTTGCTGGCTACAGTTTGGCCTGATGCATCAGTTAAGCGGAAAGCAATCATGTTGCTTTTGGCCAAATCAATCTTATCGGCAAACAATTCAATTGGCACTTTGACCTCTTGTTGTCCTGCAGGAATAACCACAGTCAAGGCAGGAAGTTTGTAAGCTGCTGCTGGCAGTTCCTCGTACTTGGTGCCAAACTTGGTATTGTACGCCGCAATGATGCTAGGATCTTTGGCAAAAGTCACTGTTACATCCTTGTCCAGTGGCTTATCCCAGGATACCCGCGCATACAAATCAACCGTTTGTGCGGTAGATTTGAAATCCAGCGCAATTGGGTTGACCGATTGTACCGCCGGGAAATTGCCATTGGGAATCAGCACTACGGGTTTGATGGCAGCATCCGTATAATCGGTAATTGGCTCATCCTTCAAACATCCGCTAAAACTGAATCCAACTAAGGCTATTAAAGCTATTTTAAAAATAGTTTTCATTCGTGTTGTATTTGAAAATTAAACAAAATCAATTAATTCATCCACCAAACTTTGGAGGTGAACTGACTGATTGTACCAACCGCCGTTACACTTGCTGTGTTCAGGTTGTACTCTATTTGTGGGTACAACAAACGCACAGGGATAACCGGGCTGGTGCGGCCTGGGTTGATCGAAAGAGGAATGGCAGGGAAGGCACCATTGCGGCGATAATCCGTCCAAGCTTCCAATGGGTTGCTGCCATTCATGGCCATGTATTTTTGGTACAACACAACCTTAAGTTTGTCATCCGCTTTGGCATAGCTCACATTTTTGTTGCCATTTTCGTCTTGAGCCAGGTACCATTTGTCAAAACTTGCATCAGCAGCAGCTCTGCTCAAATCTACATTCAACCAGCGGAAAGACTCCTTAACCGCAGCTTTGTAAGCAGCTTCTTTGTCGCCAGGCAACCAACCTCTCTGAATGGCTTCAGCTTGTAAGAACATGGATTCCACGGAAGTAAGAATCCAGGCAGCTTGGTCAAAACCTTTCACCAAACCAAAAGAACCTGCTGAAACGGGTCCAGCAGCAGCAACTCCACCTACCTGAGATACAAAGTTGGCAATTTGGTAAGGATAAGTAGAGTTATCGATCGGACGGCCGTATTCGTTGCCCCGGTATTCCGCAGGAGCTTCAGTTCTGAATGGTTCAGCACCGTTGGCAGGGAAAGCATTGGTCGTTTTTTTGTAGAAATAACCAATCCGAGGGTCACCATCTGCTTTCAGGAATCCAATGGCCGTTTTGTTGGCTCTCCAGAAGTCAGTAGCCTGGTTTCCAGCAGTGTTGAAGCCGTAAGAAGCGTAAAAGGCGTTGGCTTTGTCCTGAGAGTACGCTGGCTTTGCAGCAGCATCTTCACCACTTCCCAAAAATCCAGAACCTTCAGCCGTGATTTTGGCAATTTCCGCGGTGATGTACGCAGCACGATCAGCTCTTGCCGATTGGTGAATGAGGTGGCGCAACTTCAGGGTATTGATAAATTTGAGCCACTTGGTTCCATCACCTTTGAACATGATGTCGCGGAAACGGGCATCTGCTCCAATTTCATTAGCGGCAATCGCCTTTTTCATCAAAATGGAGGCAGAGTCCAATTGTTTCATGGATTCATCATAAATCAATTTACCCTCATCGTATTTAGGCCGCACAAACTCCAGCCCTTTCATGGCTTCAGTGTAAGGCACTTTGTCGTAAATGTCAACCAACTGAACGAAGTTGTGTGCCTTCATGGTCTTGGCAACGGCCATATAGAAATTTTCCCCGGCAGCACGCGCTCTCAATTCAGCAAACTGGTAATCGTAGGTATTGTCATTGATACCGCCGAAAAGACCTGCTCCAAAGTTGGTCGTAATGTTGTAAGATTGTTCTTCCCCGTTGGGTGAGTAGTTGGCACCCGGTGCCCAGTAACCCAACCAGTTGTTCAAAAAGCCAAAACCAGTACCTACCCGGTTGGCGGTATTGAGCATGGCCTGTGGAAGAATCACCGCCGCGGTCATGTTGCTCTCCACTGCGCGGTTGGGGTCACTGTTGATGTCCAGGTAGTCTTCCGAGCAACTGGCCAGAACGGTGACAAAAAAAGTCAAGATGAAAATTTTGATATAATGTTGCATAAGTTTCGACATTAGTGGTTAGAAAGTCAGGTTTACGTTGAATCCCATGATTCTGGTTGGAGGCGTCTGACCAACGGTCGTCGTTCCAATGTCGTTACCTGTCGTGTTGGCGAATTCAGGATCCGTCCACTGGTTGGTTTTTGGACGCAGCATCAGCAAGTTTCTACCCACCAATGAAACGGTTGCTCTGGAGATGAATTTTCCACCACCCAACAATTTCTTTGGCACAGAATAAGTCAACGCTATTTCACGCAATTTCCAGAATGCAGCCGAGCTGTAGTAGTTGGTTTGGGTATTGCGGAAACGACCATCCTGCAAGAAGGCATAATGTGCGTTGTTTACCGCGATGTCCGTGTTTTCTACATAAGTGGTACCGCCATCGGTAGAGTAAACCGAGTTAGGGAATACAAAGCGCTGACGACCATTGGTTGCACTCAGTGCAGTAATACCAGTAAAGTCTGTACTACGGCCAATGTCATTGAAGATGTAGTTGCCACCACGGTATTCTGCTACCACCCGCAAGTTGAAATCCTTATAAGTCAAATCTGTATTGACCCCAAAGATGTGATTTGGGTTGGTGTTGCCAAAGGTTTTACTAGTCGTAGCCTGCTTAGGGTATCCACTGACTGGGTCAATGATGACTTTGCCTTCTGGAGTACGCTCCCAATCCACCAATTTGTGGGTATAGGCTGGGTATCCTTTGATGACATAAGACGTGTTACCCACCAACAATTCGTTCAAACCTTCGTAAATAGAGATGACTTCTGAAGTATTGTAGGTATAGTTGGCAGACATTTCCCAACGGAAACCACCCGCTTCGATCAAAGGCAACAATTTCAGGTCAATTTCCAAACCACGGTTGTTGAATTCAGCCGCGTTCAACAAGGCAGAAGTATAGCCCGTTGAAGAAGAAATTTGGATCGGAACAACCTGATCGTTGTTGTTTTGGAAGTAGTAAGCGATGTCGAACAGTACTTTGTTTTTGAACAAGCCGAATTCAGCACCAATCTCGGTAGATTTTACTACCTCAGGGCGAATGTTGGGGTTGTTGATTCTGTTATCAGCCGAAAATCCAGGCAGGGTACCAAATGGGAATCCACCAGCTTGGGAAAAAATCGATTCCAGTGAATAAACGCCTAAGTTTACGTTACCGGTTCTGGCGTACGCCCCTTTCAACTTGATGGAGTTGATGACTGGACCTTCGCCCAAGCCTTCAAACAAGTCCGTCAAAATCACCGAAGCACTCACCCCTGGATAAAAGTAAGAGCGGTTTTCAGCAGGCAAACGGCTGTCCCAGTCGTTGCGACCTGTGAATTCAATGAACGCCCAATCGTCGTAGCCAAAAGCCACACTTCCGAATACGGAATTCAATCTGCTTTCAGAGAAAGAGGAACCAGCGCCAGGTTCCCCGGTACGGTTATCCACGTTGAACAGCGTAGGAATAACCAGGTTACCACCGGCTACAGATGTATTTTTAGCTGAAGTTTGACGGATCAAATTACCCAACAAACCTTTGATGTTCAGCTTACCCACAGTGTTGTCGGTAGTCAGGATCAATTCGTTGTTCAAACGGTTCCCAAAACCATTGAAATCCGATACCGAAGCAGTACGACCACCACCTGAAGCAAAAGAACGGTGGCTGATGGCAAAGTCGGTATAGTTAACTCTCCGGCTAATGGCATGGTTAACCGAAGAAGTGAGGGTATACCCCATCCGGTTGGTGATGCTCATCCACTTGGTTGGCTTCAAAGTCAGGGCAACGTTGCCGAAGAACTCATCCGATCTGCTGTCGACGCGGTCGTTGAAGATCGTTTCGTAAGGGTTGGCAAAGTAATCGTTGTAATAATTATTGCGGTTAGACCAATAATCATTTTGGAAATCCTTGTAACGGGTAATTGGAATTTGCCCTGGTGCCTGGAATACCTGATCGTAGATGGTTCCCGTACGTGGGGTCAAATCCGAATTCTTCTGCGTGTAGCCAAAGTTCATGGATGCGTTGAAAATACCCAGGGTTTTCCCGGCATTCAAACGCACGGTGGTACGGTCGCCAACATCACTAGGCATGATGCCTTTGATTTGTACATTTTGTACCGACAAGAAGAAGTTCGACTTATCATCGCCACTACTTACAGAAACATCGTTTTGGATGTTCAACCCGGTGTTGAAAAAATTTCTTTTTTCATCAGGCAGGTAAGAATAAGGCAAGGTTTGTGTTTGGCCGTCTTCAGTTTCTTGACCTACGTTGCGGATGGATCCATCAAATGCGTCACCCCAAGACTGGTTTTCGATTGGATCATAAATCCCATCTCCGAAGGAGTTGAAAGATGAACCAGAACCGAAACGGGTTTGCATGTCCATGAATACAGAAATGTTTTCAAACGTAGTCGTGTTGCCTACTGTGATCTGTGGTTTGCCACCAACAGTTCCTTTTTTGGTATTGACTACGATTACCCCGTTCACCCCTTCTGGGCCATACAGCGCTGCTGCGTTGGCACCTTTCAGAACGTTGACGCTCTGTACGTCGTTGGGGTTGATGGAGTTGATGAAGCTCAAAGCTACTGGTGTACCATCCACAACCAAGAGCGCCTGGTTGTTACCGAGCAGGGAGCGAATACCCCGGAGTACAATCCGAGTGTCTGCATTCACGCCGTTGTTGACGGTAGATACGTTAAGCCCGGATACTTTACCTACCAAACCGTTTTGGAGGTTGGTTACCTTACCTTGGGTAATGTCGTCGCCTGCGATGCGCGCAACCGAGTAACCCAATTCCTTAGGCTGTTTTGAAATACCCAGAGCCGTGATGACCACCTCATTCAAGATAGAACCTTCTTCCAATTGAATATCAATGGTAGAAAGATTGCCAACTTCAACTTCTTTGGTGGTGAAACCCGTGTAGCTTACGGAGATGACTTCTGCTCCGGCAGGTAGGGCTAATGAGAAGCTACCGTTTACGTCGGACACTGTGCCGACGGTCGTCTTCAACACAAAAATGTTGGCTCCAATGAGCGCTTCGCCTTTTGTGTCGGTCACTTTGCCTGTGATGGTTCGTTGGGCTAATGCGGGTACAATAGCGGCAACCACCAGCACAAGTGCTAGTAAGTGTTTTTTCATACTAAATTCGATTTTACTTGTTTTGTTAAACCAATCCTTAGCCAAAATTAGGCTATTGTTTACGATTGCACTAACATTTTGTCAAGTTTTTGAAAATTGTTCGCGGAAATGGTAAAAAAAAACACCTCCAATGATAAAAATCAGCGCCAATAGTCAAAAATCCTGAGTAAAAAATTGGGCAATCATTTGTCCTGATCTTGCTGTTTGAGGTCAAAAATTCTCCTCAAAACAAAGAACAATAAGAAACAAGGCTGAATATTACCATTTAGGTATCGATAACTGACACTTTGAGGTCGAATAGTTTGAAATTTGTCAATTATTTGCCAAAAAAAGACTTTTTTTGGGCGAACCTATTTTTTAAAAAAATCACAAACCTGCTTGTGAAAGGCTATTTTTCGGGAAAACAGTTACACCAATTGCCGCAAATACATCTGGATGGTATTTTGGAGCCCGAAGTACAAGGCATCACATACCAGCGCATGACCAATCGATACTTCTTGTAAACCGAGCACCTGATCCTTGTAAAATTTAAGGTTTTGGAGGTTCAAATCATGGCCAGCATTGATGCCCAAACCCAGGTTGACGGCCAGTTGAGCACATTGTACATGTTTTTTAACGGCTTCCGCTGGGTTCTTCAGAAAATCTTTGGCGTAATGCCCGGTATAAAATTCGATGCGATCGGCACCTACGGCTTTGGCCCCTTCTACCAATCGCTCATCGGCGTCCACAAAAATCGAAACCCGGATACCCGCTGCTTTCAATTCGCCGACTACATCCACCAAAAAATCCTGGTATTTTAAGGTGTCCCAGCCTTGATCGGAGGTAAGGGCCTGTGGGCCATCGGGCACGAGGGTCGCTTGGTGGGGTTGAACCTGAGTGACTTCCCGCATAAACCGGGCATCGGGATTACCTTCGATGTTGAATTCGGTGCTCACCACCTCCTTAAGCAGGGGTAAGTCATCAAAACGTACGTGACGCTCATCGGGGCGGGGGTGTACTGTGATCCCCTGCGCACCAAATGCCTCACAATCTCGGGCAATCTGAGTGAGATCGGGTTGATTGGAGCCTCTGGAATTGCGGATTAGCGCAATTTTATTGATGTTGACACTTAGACGGACAGGTTGCATGGATGAAAGAGGTTGAAGGAGATTCCGAGGTTCCGAGGTTCCAGGGTTCAAAGCCAAACTCTGGAACCTCGGAACATTGGAACCCTGGAACCTCAATTGGTTTCCCGCAAAGCTCGATATTTTTTCCCCGATTGATCAAGGACTTTACGTAATTTTACCAAAAAAAATTCATGGACTACCCACTCCCGGATTCAGAACTGCCTATTCAACGCAAAGAGGCCTCTCCCTGGATTGTATTACTTTCTCTGATTGTTTTTATGATGGTCGGTTTGATGTTAGGCACTTTACTAGTGTATGGCCTAGTGTTTAACCAAGGTTCGGATGGCTTATCCATTTTGAGTAATTTAAAAGAAGACGCTACTTTGCAACAACGCAATTTGGCTCGCTGGGCCAATCTTTTCCCCCATCTTTTTGCTTTTACAGGTGGTGCAATTGCCGTTGCCTTGCTTTTTTTCAGAAGCAGTTGGCTACAAAAACTACAATTGCGGAACTGGCCCAGTTGGTTATTCATCGCCGGAGGAGTTTTATTTGTGCTGGCTATCTTTCCGGTTGCACAAACCAGCTATTGGCTCAACCAACAATTGCCGCTACCCATGTGGATGAAAGACATGGAAAACAGTGCCAACGAGTTGGTTAAAATCTTGCTCCACATGGATGGACCAGCGGAGTTATTGCTCAATTTGCTCACCGTAGGGGTTGTAGCAGCGCTGGGAGAAGAACTGGTTTTCCGAGGCATTGTCCAGCAACAAATGAACAAGGTTTTTAAAAACCCTATTGTCAGCATTTGGATCACCGCGATCATTTTTAGTGCCATTCACATGCAATTCGTTGGTTTTTTGCCCCGCATGATTTTAGGCGCTGGCTTAGGTTATTTGTTTTACTGGTCGCGCAGTTTGTGGTTGCCCATTCTGGTTCATTTTTTGTTCAATAGCCTGCAAGTGGTGGCTTACTATTTCATGGGAGAAAAAGCGGAGCAATTTTCGCCTGATCAGGCCATCGACAGTCCAAATTGGCTGGGGGGTACATTGGGTTTGGCCATATTGATCGCAGTAGGCTATTATTTGAGCCGTTTACATAAACAGCAAAATAGCTAAAAACCAAAAAGCAATATGGGAGGTCTTCGATTGAGGGTTATCACCGCTGTATTTTTTGTACTAATTATGTTGGGAGGGGTATTTGGAGGCAAGATTCCCTTTTTGCTACTTTTTGGCTTCATTACGGGCATGTGTTTGTGGGAATTCACAGGATTGATCTTCTCGGAAGACAATCGCCAGGACTTAATTCGTCGATCCATTGGGGTGGCATTGGGATGGCTGCCTTATGCCTGGCTCAGTGCTTACAACTTGGGTATTATTCCCAATGATTGCTGGCTGCCGATGATGCTGACCTTTTTCCCCTTATTGTTTTTGCCCTTTGTTTTTGAATTGTCACAGGGCAATACCCAGGCTTTTCAAGCGGTTGGATTGATCTTTCTCACCATAATATATATAGGTGTACCTTTTGCCCTTTTGAATGCTATTGCGTTCATCGGGTCGGGTTTTTCTTTCCACATTCCACTTGGCCTGATGCTGATGACCTGGACGAGTGACACCAGCGCCTATTTGGTAGGATCAAAATTGGGTAAAACGCCCCTTTTCCCCAAAATATCACCCAAAAAAACCTGGGAAGGCTCTCTGGGTGCGGCTTTTTTTACGTTGATCGTCGCCTGGGGTTTGTGGCGGCTGTTTCCAGAACTCGGTTTCCAGCATTGGCTGGTCCTGGGCATCATCGTGATTGTTTTTGGTTCAATTGGGGATCTGGTGGAATCCAGCTTCAAAAGAGGCATCAACATCAAAGATTCCAGCGCTCTTTTGCCAGGGCATGGAGGTTTTTTGGACCGTTTTGACGGATTTATGTTTCACTTGCCTTTTTCGGCAGCCTATTTGTTTTGGGTAATAAACTAATGAAAAAATGATACGCATTCACCGCGAAGGTTACCTCATTATTCTCATCGCCACACTTTTGCTTGTTGGGATCAATGTTTTGTTAGGCTTGTTTTTGCCGATTCTCCAGCCCTGGATGGGTGTACTTAGTGTGGGCTTCTGGGGTTTGATTGTACAGTTTTTCCGCAATCCAAAACGGGTTATCCCAACGACGGGTGAAGGCCTCGTTTATGCCCCCGCCGATGGGCAAGTCGTGGTCATCGAAGAAGCGGAGGAAAGTGAGTATTTCAAGGAGAAAAGATTACAGATCTCCATTTTTATGTCGCCATTGAATGTGCACGTCAATCGGGCCGCGATTGGTGGCACCGTACAATACGCCGAATACCACCCTGGTAAGTATCTGGTGGCCTGGCACCCCAAGTCTTCAACTGAAAATGAGCGGACTACCGTGGTGATCAAAAACGCGAAAGTGGAAATTTTGCTGCGCCAAATCGCGGGTGCGGTAGCGCGGCGGATTCGGTACTATGTAAAACCTGGACAAATCCTGGAGCAGGGTCAGGAATTTGGGTTCATCAAATTTGGGTCGCGGGTGGATTTGTTTTTGCCACTCGATGCTGAAGTAAAAGTGAGCATTGGGCAAAAAGTGAAGGGGAATGTGGATGTGATTGCGGTGTGCTAATCTGAGGTGAATCTTAGGTTTCTAAAGTTTCTTAGGTGGTAAAAAAGAAAAAAACCTGCGTAGCAGGAAATCTTTCACCACCTAAGAAACCTAAGACACTCAAGGAATCACCTAAGCAAACAATGTGCTATCCTCTTTATCGGATATTTTCTACCCAAACGGGCTGTCCCTTTGCATCAATATACGCCCATTTACCTGCCGCAATCACTAAGGCCAATCCATTTTTAAACGCAGCGCCCTGGCGATACAGCGGAGGAATGACCATTTCCCCGGAGCGATCAATGTAGCCCCAGGAACCTTTGTTGTTCACGGCAGCCAGTCCTTCTGAAAACACGTCAGCATCCTGAAATTGGATCGGAACCCGTTCTTGTCCGGTAGCATCAATGTAGCCGTATAATTTGTCCTGTTGCACCGGGGCCAAACCTTCGCTAAAATCACCCACTGCCTCATACTGTGGCGCCACAATTTCTTCGCCTTTTTGATTGATGAAGCCAAAAAGATTGTCGCGGCAGATGATGGCCATGCCGTCAAAAAAATCACCGTTGGAAATGCCTTCTTTGTACAAATATTGGGGTTCACAAAGCGTTTTGCCCTGCCGATTGATCAAGCCCCAGAGGCGGCGGTGTACACAAACGGCAATGTCCTGCTGATAGGGCAAACATTTTTCGTAGGGTGTACTGAAGGCCAAAAAACCATCTGGCTCAATAAACCCCGAACCTTCATTCCAAGCTACTGGCGCCAGCCCTTTGCTGTAAGATCCTGCCCATTCATACTGGGGTTGTACCACCCAGTCGCCTTCCGGGTCAATATAACCATACTGGCGACGACGACTCACCGCAGCCAAACCCTCAGTAAAATCGCCCGCCTGGTCGTATTGAATATCGATGACAATGTTGCATTTTGGATCGATGTAGCCCCAACGATTGACCAGTTGCGCCCGAGCCAAACCTTCTTCAAAATAACCTACAAAATTGAAAAAATGCTTGATCAATAAACGGCCCAAGGTGTCCATTGGCACCCATTTATCATTGAGGCGAATCCGGGAATAGCCATTGAAAAAGTCTTCCGCTTCATAATATTGTGGCTCGATAACTACCTCTCCTTGTCGATTGATAAAACCGAATTTTCCTTTTTCTCTAATCTTGAATAGTGCTTGGTCCATAGGTTGCGGGGATGAAGAACGCGGGGCGAAGATAAAGAAAAAGTTGAGAGAGGTTGAGAAGGTTGAGGAGTTGAGAAGGTTGAGGCTACCGCGAGCGGTTTTGACAATGCCTTATCCAAGTCGCTTGCGGTAGCCTAAACCTTCTCAACCTTCTCAACCTCCCTCAACCTTTTCCCTTTTTTGCTGTTTTGCTTTTGTTTCGACACCAACACTATGGATAAGCAGACTTTTTTGGCAACTGGACTACTGGAGCAATACGTTTTAGGCATTACTGACCCTGATCAAACGCAGGAGGTAGAGCGGCACCTCGATTTGTACCCCGA
>JAIXOO010000020.1 GCA_027486765.1 Saprospiraceae bacterium | reverse complement strand
ATCACTGCCGAAGCCAATGTCTCGACGGGTGCCATTGGTACGACTCAATTCAACTATGATTTCAGGGCAAATTCCAACAATGGTACATCTGTCATCAAAGCCATTGGTGTTGCACCATCAGATCATAAGCGCATCTACGTTTCTACCCAAGATGCGACGTTTTTTTCGTCTATGAATCAAGGTATAAGTTGGAACAAACAGACCAGCGCAGGGCTTCCAAACACCATGATTCCCTGGGACATTAAAACCTCCAATACCAATGCCGATAAAGTTTTTGTATGTGGTACTGGATTCTCAAATACCGGTGTTTATCAGTCCAACAACGGTGGTGCTACATTTATGGCCCTAAGTGGCAGTATTCCCAAGGCTACTTTTTACGAAATTGCCCTTTCTGATAATGAGCAATTCTTGTTTGCGGCTACTTCTGAAGGTCCTTATGTCTATGTGTTTAGTACCAGCATCTGGCATAGCCTATTGGGTGCCGAAACGCCGATCGTCGATTACAACACCGTAGACAATATAGGCAGCAATATCATTCGGTTTGGGACTTATGGCCGAGGTATTTGGGACTTGGAACTCAATACTATTCCGGTGACCGTAGCAACGGCCAATTTTGAAGAAAAAAGCGAAGTTTTCAAAGTATATCCGAACCTGGTTGCTCAAAATGGTATGATTTCTGTTGAATCAACGCTTACAGAACCATTTACGATTGATATTTTTAACATCAAAGGAAGTTTGGTGTTTACTCAAAAAATGAATAAATCAGCGCAAATACAAGCGAGTTTTCCCAAGGGTGTTTACATTTATCGGTTGAGTTCAGGCCAGAGAAAGAGCAGTGGCAAGATGATGGTTAACTGAAGGAAAAGCATTTTAATGGATAAAAAAAGACCCTTAAAACCCATTTCAAGCGGCGAACCAAAAAAGGCTGACCGATTTCCATCAGTCAGCCTCTCAATAACAGAACACTATATTATTCGATATCTTTACTTCTTCTCAAATCTCACATTGTCAATACACACATTCACCGCTGAGGCACCCGAGTTGAACGCCACCCCAAAGTCTTCCGTAATCGAAGCCAGGTTCACAATCCCCTTGCTGCCATCCGAGAAGGCCGTAATTGGAACCGTCACCGTGATCCAACCGTCGGTTTTATAAGAACCGCTAGCCTCCCAAGGCTTCCAGCGGTACCAGAAGTCCCCTTCGGAACCTTTTAAGCGCCAGGCAAATTCCCCTCCCGTGATGGGCGTGAGTACATTCACGTCAAACTTCAGGACGTAGTTGTTGATTTGAGTTCCGATGACGCTGCCGGGGAAATTATTCGCCCCGTTGCGCCAGAAAAAGCCCGTCCAGCCATTGCAACTTTGGTTGACCCGGAAATATTTGCTACCGTCCACACTGAGGTTGGGGTCATTTTCATTTACACCAGCGTCGCCCCACCAACGATCGAGACCGTCGAAGTTGAAGAACACCAGGCTCAAATCAGCCACCGGATCGATGCCCTGAATGTTGATTTCAGGAGATTCGATGGTTTCCCCTTTGGTGGTGATGAATTTGATTTTGCCAATCCCATTTTTCACTTTGATGGGTATGACCACTTCAATGATGCTATTGGATTTGGCCCCAAACATCGTCGCCGCTATATCACCAGGGAAAATCACTTCGCTGATCTCATCCAGGTTTTCCCCTTCAATGCGGATTTTTTGGCCCGGCTTGGCGTTCGTTGGCATTTTGGTGATCACCGAAGAGGTTGAAGCTAGTATGTTGAGCTGCTGCGTAGACGCCACTTCATCGCCATTGGTGGCCACCAGTGTGATGGCACCAGAAGTAGTTGCCACGGGTACAATCACCTTGATTTGGCTCGCTGTAGCGTTTTTTACGTCTACTTCTTTGCCGCCGCTGAATTTCACTTTCGCCACAATGTCCAGATCATCACCATTGATAATCAGCTCTTTGCTGACCTGAATATCGGTAGGCGTGATGGACGAAATGCTGGGTTTAACCAAGCTCAGTGCATCCGAAGAAGTCACCGATTTGTTGGCAGCCGTACCAAAACTCACGGTGCTTGCCGTTGCATCCGCAGGCACACGTACCTGCATTTCGCTGGCGCTGCGCTCCGATTGGATGGTACCCGGTTTGTTGCCACCAAAAGTTACGGAAGTCACCAAATCCAGGTCTTTACCTTTCACGGTGATGAGTCCACCCGTTTTGGCGGGATTGGGCGCAATGCTGCTGACGGTTGGCGACAACATGGTCACCGTTGGCGTGCTGCTCACTTCTACGAGGGAAGCCATGCCGAGTTTAATGACCCCGTCCTGGCTATTGGCGGGCACTTTTATCACAATTTTGCCTGCCTCAATACTTTCAAAAGTAGTGACTTTGGTTCCACCTGGAAAAGTAATTTCTTTGGTCAAATCCAGATCAGTTCCGGTGATGGTCAAACTTGCACCCGCTTTCACTGGGCTAGGCGCAATACCGCTCACCACCGAAGTGGTAATGTCCAGCGGAGTAGCTGACTCGATCAAGATCGGATCAGCCAAGCCATTCGAGATGACGAAGGCTCCGGTTTGAGCATCAGCAGGTACGACCACTTCCAGCTTGGTTTCAGTTTGGCTTTTAAAGGCCGTCACTGATTTTTTATTGCTAAAAATAACTTCCTTGATCAGGTTCAGATAAGTCCCTTCGATGGTCAGCGTAGCGCCTGGCCGCAGTTTGGCGGGGCTAAAGCTGGTGATCGCGATCGGTTCAGAAATGGTCAACAGTGACTTGGAAATGATGTCGCCACCTGGCGTTTTGAGCGTCACTTTACCAGCTACCGTTGCTTTAGGCACATCGATGACGATCGATTCGGAAGTTTTGGTTTTGAAAGTAGTCACTTCCACATTATTGGGCAGTACAATGGCTGTTACCTTGTCCAAATTCACCCCAATGAAGTGCAATTCACCACCACGCAATGCGGGCGAAGGGCCAAAACTATTGAGTTGAACCAGCCCACTGGCAATGTCATCGTCCTTTTTGCAGTTGTTGAGCACAAAAAGCACCGCCAACAACAAGCTGGTCAAGAGGACGGGTTTTATGGATAGCTTGCGAAACATAGTGTCTTAGGTTTAACATTAATTTTGAACGATGCGAATGTTGTCAATAGCTACTTTTATTGGGTTGGTGCCAGCGGCAGGGCCAAAGAGCATAAAGGTTACATTCGTTAAATTGGACAGGTTCTCGATTTTGCGGGTGCCAATTTCATCGGTATCAGAATCGTCTTTGCCGTATTTGAATTCAGTCAATGGAATGGAAATGGTGACCCAGCCATTCGTTTTGAAGGGGCCATTTTTCCAGGGTTTCCAGCGCGCTACAGCTGTACCCGCAGCATCACGACCGTGGTCTTCAGCATACGGCCCAAAGAACATTTCCATGCGTACATCTTTCCATTCTTGCGGCACATTGCATTCAAACTTGAGGGTCAGGTCATTGAGAGAGCCCGTTGCAACTGGAACACGGCCACGGCCACGGGTTGCCCAGTATTGCATGGTCAGCTCGTTGGTCCATTGCCAGGCACCATTGGCATTGTGCTTGAACAACACGTAACTTCCATCGCAGCCGGGCATGGTAGGATCGGCATTGGCTGCGGTAATGGGTGCAGTCCATGTTTCGTGGTTTTTACCATCGTAATCCAGCAGGATGTTGCGGTTGTCGCGGAACAAAAAGCGCGATTTTACCTTGCCGAAGTTGGTTTGGATGGTGATCGGCCCAGGTTTGGCTCCAGCGGGTACTTTGACCGACAATGCAGTTTTGGAAATGCTTACAATCTCGGCAGCCTTGTTATCGGTAAAAAACACCTTGGGCTCAAAGAAGAAGTCGCCTTCCAGTTCAACCACTCCCCCATCGGGCACGTATTCACACTTGATGCTGCTGATTACTGGCGCAGGTACATTGACCTTGAAGTCGTACAGCAGTTCACTGCCATCGGTAAAGACAAAACGGATTTTGTCGGTCACCTGACTGGGCACCGTACTCGGTACGTTCACCAGAATGGCTTTGTTGGTGATGTAAGTGGGGCTCAAAGTGGCTTTTTGGTCGTTGAACCACAATTCCTTGGTGCTTTGCAGGTTTTCCCCCACAATGGCCACCAGGCTGCCCATAAAGGCACCCACTACCAATGAATCGGCTGCCTTCGGATCGGTGATCCGCACGTATTTGATTACTGGCGTACCCGTACTGACGTCGTCATTGTCCTCCTTTTTACAGGAAAAAATGCTGATAGCCAAAACGATAAATAAGGCACTATATGAAAAAAAGGATTTCATGTTGTCTGATTTGGTCGTTTAACAATACTACTTGAACTTATATTCTTCCGCAGCCACTCCGGGGGCCAACTTCGCATTGGCAACTACCTCTGCGGCGGGGATGGGTAAAAACATTTTTGCGGCGTCCACCTTGATCAAACTCGGTGGAGGATTGATTTGGTAACCCGCTACGGTGTTTTCATCGGGTGCATTCGGCGTGTTGATGCGGAAATAGGTGGTTTCTTTTTCCTGAGCACTCAAATAGGCCAAACATGCAGGTGCGTCGCGGTAGAAAAAGCGTTTGATGTCGAACCAGGTGATGCTCTCCAAGCCAAATTCGATGCGACGTTCTTTCAAAATATCGGCAAAAGTAAGGCTGGTTTTGGAGGCTAATCCCGCACGGGTGCGGATGGCATTGAAATACTGCAGCGCTTTGGCATCGGCAGTGGAGGGTGCCGCACCCAGGGTTGCTTCGGCATAAATCAGGTAGACATCGGCCAAACGCAACACATATTGGTTCAAGGCAACAGCTTGCCCGGTCGATACTTTGCCTGCGTTGTCTTCCGCACTACCCACGATGTACTTTTTCAAACTGTTGAGTACTGGTGGCGCATTTTCCAAGGCGATATTCGGATCACTGGGATCGCGGTTGACCAACTTGAAGGTGTAACCCCCATTGTCTTTGCTGATTTCCGGATAATGGTCGCCGGGTTTCATGTAAATCGAAGTCTGCCGTTTGTCCCCAGGCTCAACGTCCTGGATGAAGTCGTAAGTCACCCCTTTGCCACCACCCCAGGCTTCACTGTTGCCAGTGATGACGCTACTACGCGCCCAGTTGGCCTGGCGGCTATTGCCCAAACCGTAAGAACCTTCCATCCATTGCATCGCAAACAAGGACTCAGGGTTGTTGTTGTTGGCGATTTTGAACAAATCAGCGTAGTTGTTCATCAAGGACAGGCCACTGGTTTCGATGACTTCGGCAGCCAATGCTTTGGCTTTGGCAAAGTTTTCAGCCGACTTGGCATCACTCAGGTTTTGAGCCATGGTGAGGTGCAACTTGGCCAACATACCTTTAGCCGACCATTGGGTAGCCCGACCAGGATTGTCCGAAACCGGCAGGTTTTCAGCAGCAAATGCCAAGTCCCGGCGGATGAACTCATAGACGCTAGCGCGGGTATTTTTAGGCAAAATCAGGTTATTGGCAGCGACCAGTTCGGTAGAGTTTTCTACGATTGGCACATCGCCCCAAAATTCAGCCAGCATGTAATAGGCCGTACCCCGGATAAAACGTGCCTCACCCAGCGCCCGGTTGATCGCCAATTCACTTGCCTTACCTGCGGCTGCGGAAGGCATGTCGTTGATGATGGAGTTGGCGTAGGAAATTACCCGGAACAAACCCTTCCAACCGGAAGAAATATGGGCATTACCCTCTGTATAGGAAAAATAGAAAAACTGCCCTTCCTGATCCCAGGTATGGTAAATGTTCCCCGACATCTCGTCGCCCGCACACCAGAAAAACTTGTCATTGAAGTCATACCAGGGAAAACCGTACAAGGAAGCGGTCGCCGCCTTGATTTCGGTTTCGTTGCGGTAAAAATTGTCGGCAGTCAAGCGATCTACCGGAGTGATGTCCAGAAAATCCTTGCCACAAGAGCTGACCAGCAGGACTGCGCAAAAAGAAATGATGTATTTGAAATGATGTTTCATGTCTTGATTTTTAATTATTGTTGCCCGTTTGTAGAGACGTAACATGTTACGTCTCCTCTAACAAGACGTAACATGTTACGTCTCTACCCGTTAGAAATCCACATCCAAACCAAAAGTGATTACCCGAGGCGTTGGGTACCGGCCCATGTCCACGTTTTGCAACAATGGATCCTGGTTGAAGGCACCGATTTCCGGATCGTAACCTGAGTAATTGGTGATGGTGTAGATGTTTTGGGCGTTCACGTACAGTCTCAACTTCTGCACCCGGATTTTCTGCAACAGCGTTGTAGGGAAGGTATAGCCCAAACGGATGTTCTGAATGCGTGTATAAGAACCATTCTCGATGAAACGATCCGACATCCGGGTGTTTCGGTTGTTGTCGGTAGTGGTTGGCCGAGGTAGAGTAGCGCCTGGGTTGGCAATCACTACGTTGGCAGGATCTAGGCTGGAACCAGTTGGGTTTTTCAGGGCGTAACGTACGCGATTGTCCACTGTCTGGGCCTGATTGCCAAAAATGGTAACCTGACCTTCTGTTAATACGCGAGAGTAGTTCAGTACTTCGGCACCGTAAGAGCCCGTGAGGTACACCGTAAGGTCTAAGTTTTTGTAGGTAAAGCTGTTGTTCAAACCCATGGTGAAATCAGGGTTGGGGTTACCGATGATGGTTTGATCCTGGGTATTCACCACGCCATCGCCATTCAGGTCTTTGAACTTGATGTCGCCAATCCATACTCCGGTTCTTTTGTCCACCAGGTTTTTGCCTTCATTGGATGGATCGGGAATCTGTACTGCGTGCCCCAGAATGTCTTCCTGGCTGGTAAACAAACCATCGGTAACGTAGCCATAAAACTGCCCCAATGGCAAACCAACTCCGGTGCGTGTGGCCGTCTGGAATTCGCTGTACCAGTACAAGTTCCGCCAGTAAATGCGCGCGTCGTTATCGAGGGCTAACACTTTGTTGCGGTTCAAAGACATGGTGAAGTCGGTGTTCCAGCTGAAATTATCGGTTTTGATGTTGCGGGTATTCAAGCCAATGTCGATCCCCTTATTTTCCATCTGGCCTACGTTGGCGTAAGGCGCACGGATGTCGTTGTAACCCGAACCGCCCAGGTAGCTGGGTACGGAGAGCTGGAGCAACATGTCGTTGGTGCGTTTTTGGTAGACGTCAATGGTCAGGTCAGCACGGCCTTTGAACAAGGACAAGTCCACCCCTACGTTCCATTGCTGGGTCGCTTCCCACTTGAGTTTGGGGTTGGCAATTTGTTGCAAACGGTAAGCCGTTCCAAAAGGAGTGGTAATGGTTTGCAACGCCGAACCAAAGAGGTAGTTGCCAATGGCCTGGTTGCCCACTTCGCCATAACCGACGCGCAGTTTGATATCTGTATTCAAGCCTTTCATGAACTCTTCCTCACCCAATCTCCAGGCAAAAGAGCCAGAAGGGAAATATCCCCAGCGGTTTTCAGGGCCAAATTTGGAGGAACCATCCGCCCGCATGGTGAAAGTAAAGAGGTAACGTTCGCCAAAGTTGTAGTTGAAGCGGCCAAAATAGGACTCGATCGCCGCGCCATCTTTCCAGCCCGAAGTGCGGGAAGTCACGTCTTCACCCTCGCTGAGCACCTGGATATCGTTGGACGCAAAGTTTTTCTTGGTCACCACGGAGCCTTCCCAGGTTGATTTTTGGGCTTCCTGACCCAACATGGCAGTCAATTTGTGTTTGGTGCCAAGGGTAAAATTGTACGTCAGGTAGTTTTTCAAAATCCAGAAGAAGCTGCTTTCTTCACGCTGGCGCAACTGGTTTTCGCGGTTGACCAGCACACCCCATTTGTAGGTAGGCTGGAACGCTTTGTTCAGGGAGTTGTTGTCGTCAAAGCTCAATTCAGAGCGGAACGTCAAGCCCTTCATCAAAGTCAGATCGCCGTACACGTTGGCCATGATGCGCTGGCGTTGCAAGGTGTTGTTGCGTTGCAGCGCCGCCGCTACGGGGTTGAAGGAAGATGCACCAGCCTGAGCTTCTGGCCCGGCGTAGTCGCCATTGATGTCCTTGACGGGAACATCGGGTGCCATCACCAAAGATTGGATGATGACCCCATCGCCGCCGTCGTTAAGGGTGATTTTTTCGTTGGTATTGGCGTAGGCAAAACTACCACCGATTTTGAGCCAACTTTTTACTTGATTGTCTAAGTTTATGCGGGTGGTGTAGCGGTTAAAATCCGAACCAATGATGATGCCGTCCTGCTGGAACAAGCCCCCGGAAATGGCATAGGTCATTTTATCGCCGCCGCCTGAAACCGAAAGTTGGTGGCTATGCATGCCAGCCTGGCGGAAAACTTCATCCTGCCAATCGGTGCCTGGGCCCAAGAGGCTGGGATCGAGGTAACGTTGGTTCAACTGTAAGCCCAAATCGGCGGTTACCTGTGCCTGATAATCGGCAAACTGCGGCAGGTTCATCATCTCGATGCGGCGTGGCAATTCTTGTTGGGCGTAGTAGGCGTTGTACGAAACCTTGGATTCGCCCTTTTTGCCGCGTTTGGTGGTCACCAGGATCACCCCGTTGGCCGCACGAGCACCGTAAATGGCCGAGGCCGAGGCGTCTTTCAACACTTCGATGCTGACAATGTCGTTGGGGTTGATGGCGGCCAGTGGGTTAACCCGGTTTTGGCCATTGGCGCCACCGGCCCAGTCAAAGCCCGATACGCCTGAGCCATCGCCCTGAAAAGGAATCCCGTCGATGACGTAAAGTGGCTCGCTCGAACCCGTAATGGAGTTGGCCCCCCGAATGCGGATCGAGGCTGCCCCACCCGGTGCACCCGAGTTTTGGGTCACTTGTACCCCGGCAATCCGGCCTTGCAGCGCCTGGTCAAAGTTGGTGAACACCGAACTTTTGATTTGTTCACCAGTAACCGAGCCGACGGCCCCAGTCAGGTCACTTCTTTTGGCGGTGCCATACCCTACCACTACCGTTTCATCCAAAAGGGTGGCGTCGGGTTCCAGGTCCACATTCAAAACTGTTTCGTTCCCTACAGTCAGGGTTTTGGGACTGAGCCCCAGGTACTGAAACACCAAAACTTCGCCTTTGGCAGCCTGAATGGAGTAATTCCCGTTGACATCCGTCACAGTTCCGCGCTCGGCGGCCGCTTGGACTTGTACGGTTGCCCCTATCAGCGCTTCTCCTGCCGAGGAACTAAGCTTCCCGGTGATTGTCCGCATCTGTGCACTCAGTAGGGTGGCGAAGAGGAGTCCCAATGGAACCATCATCCACCTCATCATTCTTGGAAAAGATGTAGAAAACTTCATAAGTGAGTGAATTAGCAATTTGGTAAGTGTATTTGCAGTGATCTGATTAGTGTCCGTCGACACGCTGGTACGCTCACAAAGTACACTCCCAAAAGTCCGATCTCACTAGCAGAATAATAGGGGGAAAATTGTTCAAAAACAGGGGGGATTTATGACAGGTGTAGCCTTTGAGCATAATTATCTTTGGAAATTGGCGTCATCAATGGTTGAAGCTGAGTTTTCTGGGAACCATTTGGCGGATTGCCGACGTTTTCTCTCTACTTTTAGTTGAAGTCTATACTTGTGCAAAATGAACGATGATTCCTTGTATTCTCCCAGTCCCATCCTTTTTCACCCCTTGAAACATCACCAGGGCTACCTCCAGTATTTTATCCAACATAGCTCTGAGGAAGAATTTTATTCCGCCATACCTCGCATCGGCGCTTCCCAAATGGATTTGTATTGTGGGGAACTCAGCTTGCACAGTATAGGTCAGAAGATTTTGGGGGAATTAGCGGCCAGAGGAATTGTAACGGAGTCTGACTTTATTTCCTTTTTGAGCCAAAGCGATGGGTATCAAAATTTTAGCATTTCCGATGGCTCGACCTGGACTTTGCTGCGGGGTGATGATCCCGAGCGTTACGTGCACATCCATCCGGCACGGTATGCCCAGCACTGCATTCGCGTAAAAGCGGGGGCGCTCAAAACGGCTATGCTGATGCTGCGGCATGACCTAACACCAACTTGTGAAACCGAACAAGTCAATGCCTTGCGGAAGTCAATTGGCTTGTCGCCGATTAAACATTTGCAGGTGAGTGAGGGGATTGGGCGAATTTGGGAGGTTTTGACCGGGCCAATTTAGATTTGATCAACACTGACTTTCCTAAGGTGCTCTAAGGTGTCTAAGGTGGTTCAAATAAATTAAGCAACATTAACATGTTTTATTTGAACCACCTTAGACACCTTAGAGCACCTTAGGAATGGTCTACCCTTTCAAATTTTCACGATATAGTTCAGCAATTTAAACCGTTTAAACTTCACACTCAGCTCTGACTTTCATCATTTCCCGACGTTCCAATACTCAGCAGATTTGCACAAATGTAGGCCGTATCAAAAGATGACACCGACTACTGCTAAAACTAAATGCTAAAAACATGTTACGTATTCTCTTCCTATTCATGCTGCTGCTACATGGTGCAATCCATGTACTTGGATTTGTAAAGGCGTTTCGCCTGGGGGCCGTTCCTCAACTCAGCAAAGACATTTCCAAACCGATGGGTTGGTTATGGTTGTTGGCAGCGGCTCTATTTATTTTGGTGGCCGTTTTGATGCTCTTGAAAAAAGACTGGTGGTGGATACCGGGCCTCCTTGCCATGCTTTTGTCCCAAATACTCTTGTTCAGTTCCTGGGGTGATGCCCGTTTTGGCAGCATTCCCAATGCGATAGTTTTGATTGTAGCCCTATTGGCTGGAACTGCCTGGTGGTTTGAGCAGGGCTATCGCAGCGATGTAAAAATGCTTTTGCTCAAAAATGAGGCTCCGGCTGAAACAATGTTAACCGAAAAAGACTTGCAACATTTACCCGCCCCTGTGCAGCGGTACCTGCGTTATGTGGGGGTTGTCAATCACCCCAAAGTCAAAAACGTCCACATTGTATTCAAAGGGCAGATGCGGGAAAAGGGGAAGGATTGGTTCCCGTTTCGGAGCGAGCAGTACAATGGCTTTGAGCAATATACCCGTCTGTTTTTTATGAAAGCGAAAATGTTTGGGCTGACTGTGCCGGGTTACCACGCCTATCAAAACAAAAATGCAGCGATGCGCATCCAATTATTCGGCTTGTTTCCTATCGTTTCTATAGAAGGCCAAGAGCTGTTCAAGGCGGAAACTGTGACCATTTTTAACGACATGTGTTTGTTGGCTCCGGCAACTTTGATCGATTCCCGCATCAGCTGGGAAGCCATTGATGACACTTCCTCAAGAGCGACCTTTACCAATGAGGGGCAAAGCATCCAGGCGACTTTGTACTTTAATACCACCGGGCAATTGGTCAACTTTGTTTCTGACGACCGCTATGCGGTTAGCGACTTGAAACGCTATCGGTTTTCTACACCGGTCACCGATTACAAAAACTTCCATGGTTTTAATGTAATGTCCTTTGGCGAAACCATATGGCATTACCCCGATGGAGAATTTGTGTATGGAAAATTTGAGTTGCAAGAGATTGTGTACAATGTAGGCCCCCTTTAAATGCATTTGGGGCCACGCAGTGTAGAGACGCAGGATCCTGCGTCTCTACACTGCGGAATTAGCCGCACAGCCGTGCGTCTATACAGTATTTAATTTTTCAAAATCTTCCCAGGGATCTGTTGGCTTTTTTGCCCGTAGGTCACCTTAAAATGGTAGATTTCCCCGTCTTCTTCCATCGGGATCAGCATCACCATGCGGGAAGCATTGGCTGATTTCAGAATCATTTTGGCTTCAATGGTGCCGTCAACGATGGTGAAGGTGCCATCCTTAGCCAGCTTCCACTTGTAGGTTTCAATGGGACGCTCAGAAGACACACAACGCTGGTGGCGCTCAAAACTGACGGTATGATTGGGATAAATTTTCATCACGTCGTCGAGGGCACAGGTGGGTGTTTCGGTCATGATGTCGGTGGTTTCGTACCCGTCACCATTGACGTCGCAGGGTTTGTCGGCGGTGATGGTGAGGATTTTCCAACTGCCTTTCATCAGGTACTCAGCGTCGATGTCTAGCATTTGGATGGCCTCCACTGGATCAACTTTAGCAACCGCAATGGTGGCTGGTGTGGTATTTTCGGATTTGGCTTCTTTTTCTACTGATCCATTGGGTTGAATCGCAGACGCCAAAAGGGTGGAAAGTAGGATAAGGATACGCATGGGATGATGTTTATGGGTGTATGTGTATTTATACGTAAAAACGTCACACTTGTAACAGTGAAAAATGCATTCCCATTCCAAAAAAATGCGGTTTTGTGGATTTTTGGTCGAAAATGTGGAGGGGGTGGGGAGGAATGCCTCAGTTTGGGGAAAAGGCTAGGCTTCTTTCCTTTGGCATTCCGGTCTATCTCGGGCGAGGAGTGGCTCTGGTATGTGCGACCCAAGCGAGCATTTTAGGATCGACGAGCGCCCACGTAGTGGTGGGTAAGATGTCCAACTTAATGCGAGGCACTTATTTCGGATGAGATGAACCAATTTTTTTCGTTGCTCCGCAAGACTTGCCAAAGCGACAACAATAGCAGCGCGGATAACACGGATTGGGGCGGATTTAAGCGGATTTTGATCCCGCCTGTGGCGTGATTTCTGGATGAGTGCAAGTTTTTTGAGCATCGGCTAGGTCGAGCATTTTACCCACCACTCCGTGGGCGCTCGTCGATCCTAAAATGCTCGCTGCGCGAGCAGGCTCGACGATCGCGCATACCAGAGCCTACCGCTAGCATAACAACTGCTTTATACAATTTGCCCTACTTCAATTTCCAGCTCAATCCCCTGCGCTTTAATCAGCTCTCCACTGCGGTACACCCGGCTTTGTTGATAGCTATTCTCCAGCGCATCCCAATACACATGCACCTGTTTTTTATTCAAGTCAATCACCCAATACTCGGGAATGCCACTTTCGGCATACAAAGGCAATTTTACTTTGGTATCGTAACTAAAGGTGGTATCGGCCACCTCGATGATCAGGTGGATATCGGTGCCCTGGGGCAGTTCATTTTCATAAAAATCGTCGCGGAATTTCAACAGGGCGATGTCTGGCTCGGGCTCGGATAGGTCATTGGCAACAAAGGGGCCTTGGGGTTGGATAAGGATTTGTTCATCCAGTATTTTTGCCAATAGTCTGTTGAGTTTGTTGACGGTCGCGTTGTGTTTACTTCCAATGGGGCTCATTTTAATGATTTCTCCGTTGATCAATTCTATTCCACGTTCTGGCAAAATACCCTCCGCTCCCATTTTGTGGTAGTCTGCGATGGTAAACAAGTGCCGCTGGATTTGAGTGGACATAATCTTCCGATTTTGTAGGCAAGTTATAATAAATAGGTGGGAATTGCAAGCAATCGCGCCCCGCTGCCGGTCGGCTCGTGCCTCGCACGACTGGCGGTGGGGCGCTCCCATTGTCCCTTCTATTTTTCTTTTTTCCTTTTTTTATTTTGCTCATGGGCTTTATTGGATTACAGGCCACCCACGAATGAATTCATGGGCTATGGAGTAGGAAACAACAAAACCCGAAAACCGATATCGCTGCCGCGGGAAGCTGGTCGAGCGTCGAACCGAGCCGAGGAGCGGCAGTACTGCGCATCATAGTACCAGCCACCGCCGCGCAGCATCCGAAGAGCACCCGGTTCACCCTGTAGCCAAGCCGATCCATCCGATGGAATTTTGCTTCTTTCAGTCTGATACTGGTCTTCACACCATTCCCAAACATTGCCACTCAGGTCGTGCAGCCCCAGTTCGTTGGGTAATTTTAATCCTGTGGGTTGAGTTTGTCCATGGCTGTTTTCATCATACCAGCCCAGTTCGTCCAGGGTATTGCCTCCTGCATAGTCGTACAGGGGACGCTGTTGGGTACCAATGACGGCGTATTCCCAGGCGGACTCGGAAGGGAGTCGATAGCCGGGGTTTTCAGGATGGATAAATATTGGAAGGGAGTCGCCATATTCCAGTGACTCAGTCATGCTAAAATCCAGTACCTTTTGAAATTTCGCATCGCAAAAATAGCGGGGTGGGAAATTGCACAAGCGATTTAAGGCATTGCAAAAAGCGGCGGCATCGTACCAACTTACCCGTTCAATTGGCCGATTCGTACCTTTGAAAAAGGAAGGGTTTTCGCCACCCATGACTGTCAGCCAGAGGGATTGGGTGACGGGGTATTTGGCCATATAAAAATCGGGGACGTGGATTTCGTGGTCGGAATTGCCCCAAAAAAAGCGGCCTGCTTTGACCGGGATGAGGTCGAAGGATGTACCATTGGGCAATTTTTGCGTGTAAGGACTGGCTGCTGGCATAACTTAAAGGTTCTAGTCTTCTTTAAGGCGATCGCACAAATCCAATGCAGCTTTCGTGATTTTGGCGCGTTCGAGTTTGGCGTCACTATTGGAAATGGTGTCATTGCTGATCTCTTTTTCCAGGGCATTGATCCTGGACTGCAATAGTAGCATCGTATTGCGGTCTTCTCCTTTCAGTGCCGCAAACAAAGCGGCTAGCGCAGCTTTCAGTTCCCCGGTAGCTATGAGGGCACGGATGGCATCTATCCCCTCATTGCCTTGGGACGTAGCGATCAACTGAGACGAAGACTCCTCTAGTTCCCGCAACTGTTGGCGCAAAGTAGCAATATCCTCCTCCAGGCTTTTTATCTGTTTCTTGAGGGCAAATTTCTTTTCTTCATCATAAGCGGTAATGGCAGATAAACTCAACTGGCTTTTCTTTTCCAGCAGTAAATCCAGTTGCGCCTTGATTGTTCTAATTTCCTGTTCTTTTCCGTACATCTTTTGGCTTGTTGATCTATTTCAAAAATATTTTTCCAGCCTTGAGGTCTGCCCAGATTTGTTTGGCGATACTTCTAAGATCCGAACTTGCTTCCATTTCATACTCCAGGATAGCTGGAATGATCGGGATTTTGAGCTTCAATTTCCCCTTCGTATCCGTGTATTCTGGCGATTTGGCATTGAGGGCTTTCCAGCGCTGGGTGATGGCCTCGGGTAAATCGGCGATTTGTTCGGCAATCAGGGAATTGATGCGACCAATCATGATCTCCATTTCGTAAGGATCAGTGGGCTTTTGATCCAGTTCCAAAAAGCATTGTGCTACTTCACTACGGGTTGCTTCGGAAATTTGGAGAATGGCCAATAGTTGTTGGTCTTGAGCGCTGAGTTGGGTGAGGATGGATTCTATTCTAGGCTCTATCCGATTCACTCCAGCTAAAATCTTATCCGATTGTAAGAGTATGGTGGCGATGGAATTTTGGTCGATAGATTCCACATCGGGCTTTTGTCCACGTTCAATCTGCTGAATGGCATTCCGTTTCATTTGAATTTCTTCATTCAGCGCTTTGATTTGTTGGTCTAGCCCAAATTGAGCACTGGGGTCTATCGCCGTTACTCTCGCTTTTTCCAAAGCACTTTTCTTTTCAATTAAAAGATCAAGCGTCTCTCGCAACCCCTTTAATTCCAGTATTTGATCAGGCGTCATCTGTGGTTTGATATTTTTAAGTTTGATGATAGTTTTTTCATGCTCCAGTAATATTTCTTCACGACCAAAGAAATGAATGAAATCTTTGAAGTGCAAAATCGTTTCTCCATCAGTTGCCAATAAACTGTTCGGTTTGTTCCGCTCTTGTACAAACAGCTTGTATTGTTCGTTTAATTTAGCCCAGGGTATAAATGCCTGCCCATCTAGAGAAATGGCTACATCTGTACTTCGACCCAATTCCAAAAATGCCTCACAAATCTCGCGCTGCAAATCGTGCACTGCTGAATGATTAGCAGTATATACTTTCAAGGCTTTGTTCTCGGGATCTAGTTCTACAATACATTTTTGTTGATGGCGAACAAAACAAATCCCGTCTCGCCAATAGACCTGATTAGAATAAGGCCCATACGCACTAAGGAAATTGATCATCACATTCTCTGGCATGAAGCGTTGATAGCGGAAAACAAAAGCCAGTTGCAAGTCTTTTTTAAATATATCTAGCATTTTTTGGGCTTCCCAGTTCAGCTTGGGAGTCAGGTACTGCGGGGCGATGTACACATTTTCTTCATCCGTGGCTTTAAAGATCAGCTTGAACTTGATCAGTAATGCCAAAAAGCGGTTGCGGTCTTCAACGCCGTACGCTGGTTCGGGAAAAACCTCCAAAAGGTATTCTTCATCAATGCGCCCACCTATGGCTTTGAGTTGATTGTTGATTAGTTTGTATACTTGATCGGTCAGCCAATTGGGATTTGTAAAAACAACATCATTCAATCCTTCCTGATCAAAATAGACTACTACCCCGGATTTGTGTAAGGATTTCAATACTTCTTTTTCAATCCCATCCAATACTCCTGCTTCAGTACAAATTTGGTTAAACGAACTTAAGGGGATCATCATTTCCGTAGCATTCTCCATTTGGCGAATGACTGTTTCAAAAGATTTGGGAAAGGGCTGACCAAAAAATGGAATGTCTGTTTTTAGTTTTTCGGAGATGCACTCCTTTAATTCCTCAAGGCCAAAACCCCTTTGTTTTTTGGCACTAAATTCGTAACAAGTTACTTGATAAGGGGATTCGAGAAAAGCTTGGTCTGGAATTAATTTATTGTCTCTGAAATCGCTATGGGTCTGTACCATCACAATTGGGCTAGTTTTGCCATGCAAACGAATGTTATCCAACCAATAGCCATTGTCTCGCCATTTTTCATTGTCCGGCAAGTCACTTTGTTCGAGGTAAGCCCGCACGTTTTCGTAGTTCGTCCAGGCCAGAATATAGATGGCTTCTTCGCTGAGGAAAAACTGGTGGGTGGCATAAAAAATATCCTGTCCACCAAAATCCCAGACTTTGAGCTGTAAACTGTCCGCCTCCAGATCAGGGAAATCTTTTTTCTCTAATTGTCCAATTTGGATACCGTGGGTGTATTCTTCTTTATCGTCAAATGCTTCTCCTTTGAGTCGCTTCCAAAGTGAGGTTTTTCCCACCCGGCCATTGCCCACAATGATCAATTTAGCCCGGTCGTTGATGATGTTGTCGCCTTCTTGCAATTGCAACAAAAAACCGCGTACTCCGTCAAGGGAATTGCCGTCTTCCCCCTCGGCAATAAATTCACGAGGGATGCTAGACAATGGGTTTTCGTGTAGGAATAAGTTTTCTACTGTGCTGGATTCTAGCCATGGTAAGGATAGTTGCTCTAGTTTATTCCAGCGCAAATCCAATATGTTCAAGCTGGGTAAAACTTGGGTGGTTTTTAAGTCTTCAATTTGGTTTTTATGCAAAAACAAATAAGTCAATTTGGGAAAACTTGCTGGCAACTCAAACAATTGAAGTTTATTTTCGCTTACGTCCAACAACTCCAACTCCGGGCAATCGCCCCTAAAATTTATTTCAAACAACTGATTTTTTTGAACGTAAAGCTGTTTAAGCGCTTCAAGGTTACTGGGGAGATGCAGCATTAATAGGGCACAATTGTTCAGGTACAGGCTTTTCAGCTTAGGTGTCTCCACCTCAAATTGAATCTCTCTTAGGTACTGATTATAAGCTAGGTAGAGGTATTCAAGGTCTTTACATTCCTCTCCAAGGTTGAGTTCTGGAATGTCCTTTCCCGTCATACTTACCGCCCAAAGTTTACCCTCACCATTGAGTGCATAGGCATTGCCTTGTCTGCGTACGGCTTCAGGGTTGTCGAGGGGTTTTAGTTCTAATTGGTTCAGCAGGTTTACGGTCAGTTCTTGCATTCGCGCTGGGCTTGAGGTTTAAAAAAATTGGCTACTTATTGGCATTTGCTAAGTTAAATATTTATGGATACCGATGAACAATGGTTCTTGGGGGGAAAATAGTATAGGGTATCTACCTGGGGTTTCCACAACACACCCATACTATCACCCACACTCAATTTTGTACTTCGCACAACTGGCGGCGGGCTGCTTCCATTGTCTCTTTTTCTTTTGCTCATGGGCTTATTTGAATTCAAGGCCAGCTGCCTGGAGGGGGAAACAATAACAACCGAAAACCGTAGTGGTAGTTGCGGTTCGCTGGTAGATAGTAGAGACGAGACAAGGAGCGGCAGGTCTGTGCAATGCGGTACCAACAACCGCCGCGAATAACCCGAAGAGCACCCGCATCTTGATCTATCCAGGGCGAGCCATCCGCCGGAGCGCCTTCGTAACTATCGTGCCATTGGTCTTCGCACCATTCCCACACATTGCCACTCATATCGTAGAGTCCTCGTTCATTGGGCAGTTTTAAGCCAACGGGCTGGGTTTGGCCGTGGCTGTTTTCTTTGTACCAGCCTAGTTCATCCAGGATATTGCCACCAGCATAAAGCAACTTGCTGAGTGGAATCAAAGCCTGGTCGCCTAGCGAAGTCGAAGCGGCGTATTCCCATTCAGCCTCGCTAGGCAAGCGAAATCCATAGTGATTAGTAGGGACGTGAATAGAAATACTTTCGGGATAATCAACTAAATGAGCATGCTCGATATCCAAAGCATGGCTGCATTTTTCATCAACAAAATATCTAGCCTTATACCCACATAATGTATTCAAGGTATTACAACAGGCTGCAGTATCATACCAGCTCACCTGTTCCACCGGGCGACGGGCGCCCTGGAAATGGGAAGGGTTATCTCCACCCATAACTTCGAGCCACAAGTCTTGGGTAGTAGGGTATTCGGCCATCCAAAAGTCAGGCACCTTTACTTCGTGGATGATTTCTTCAAAGTCATAAGCATCTTCGTCATCATTCCCCATCATAAAACTGCCGCCTACTACCTCCACCATATGAAAGGTAAAGCCAGAAGGGAGCGTTACCGGGCGGCGAGTGATAGTGCTGGTCATGTTGCTGGTGTTGGAAGTTTTAAAGTGTGGAGGCAAAATAATAAAAATTTGGCTTTGGTAGGCCTGAGCGCTTTGCTTTCCCTGTTACAATGTTCAGCGAACGCTAGATATTATTCACCGGTTGAGGCACTAGGTAAGGTTTTCCGCTTATATTGAAGTTGCTCAACATAGAGCAAGCACACAGGGTTACTCCAACACACCCACACGATCACACCCACACTCTATTTTGTGCCTCGCACGACTGGCGGCGGGCGGCTCACATTGTCCCCTCCTCTTTTTCTTTCTTTTCTTTTCTTTTTTTTGCTCACGGGCTTTATTGGATACCAGGCCAATTGCCGTGAGGGGTAAACAGCACCACCCGAAAACCCATATTACGTGTCCGGGTGTAAATAGGGAACCCATAATGGTAAGTGGAAAGAAGAACATTCGCAGGACTGAGATAACTTCCACCACGAAGAACACGCCAAAAGGGATCTCCATCTTCGATTTGGGTTGAACCATCATCATTTTTAATGATGTCAATTAATGTATAAGCATAATCCTCACACCATTCAAATACATTTCCACTCAGGTCATAAAGTCCCAATTCATTGGGCATTTTTAGCCCTACGGGCTGGGTTTGATCGTGGCTATTTTCGGCATACCAGCCTACTTCATCCAATACATTACTGCCTGCATAACGTAGTCCGTCAGATCGTTTTCCACCTCGTGCTGCGTATTCCCATTCCGCCTCGCTTGGCAGGCGAAAACCAAAGTGAATAGTGGCAACGTATATGGAAATGCTTTCGAGATGTTTAACTGAGCGCGCACGCTTGATATCCAAGGCCTGGCTGCATTTTTCATCAACAAAATACTTCGCTGGGTATCCAAACAATACATTCAAGGCATTACAAAAAGCTGCTGCGTCGTACCAACTCACCTGTTCCACCGGGCGACAGTCACTCTCCAAATAGGACGGATTTTCCCCGCCAATAAGGTCTAACCACAAGGACTGGGTTGCGGGGTATTCCGCCATCCAAAAACTTGGCACATTTACCTCATGGATTATAGTTTCATCGCCCAAGGGAACTTTATCGTTATTCATCATCATAAAGCGGCCTCCTGCTACTTCCAGCATGTGAAAAGTAAAGCCAGATGGGAGCGTAACTGGGCGGCGGGTAATGGTGGTAGTCATGGAGCTGGTGTTGTAAAGTTTTAAGGTGTGGAGGCAAAATAATAAAAATTTGGAAGAGCTGGGCTCAAGATGCTTGCCTTGCTTAAGGCCTTGGTACAATATTGGATGAGTGGTAGGCTCTAGGAAACTGCGACCGTCGAGCCTGCTCAAGCGAGCATTTTAGGATCGACGAGCGCCCACGGAGTGGTGGGTAAGATGTCCAACTTAGTGCGAGGCACTTATTTTGAGCAGGGATGAATCAGATATTGCCTTGCTGCGCAAGGGCTTTTTATCATCGGCAAGGTCGAGCATTTTACCCACCACTTCGTGGGCACTCGTCGATCCTTTTACGCTCGCTGCGCGAGCAGGCTCGACGATCGCAGGTTTTAGAGCTTACGTAGCGCTCAAAATCCCAATAAAACAATCGAGCGATTGAACACCACAGCATTCAATCGCTCGATTGTTTTTCAAGCATGTTCAGGATTTCTCCTTACCCATTCACCTCCTTCTCCAGCGCTTCAAAAAACTGCTTCGACAACATGTTAGCCACTGGCGTGATCACCCGGCCCCCCATGGTGGCGAGCATACCCGAAAGTTTCACATCACCCGTGAAACTCACTTCAGTTTGGGTATCAGAAAGGGCTTTCAGGTTCATGTTGACTTCCGCGGCGGCATTGCCAATTTTACTGTTTTGCTGAATGATCAGTTTGAAGGACTCAGGTTGGACTTTATCCACCATTTTGAGGTTCCCCGAAAAAGATCCGCCGACCGGACCGATTTTCACTTCGGCGATGGCTTTGAAGTTTTCGTCATCGATTTTTTCCAGCTTGGTGATCGCAGGGGTAATGCGCGCCAGGATTTCTGGATCCATCATCATGTCCCAAATGGTTTGGGCAGGAGCGTTTACGGTGTAGGTTCCGCTGAGTGTCATAAGCTAAGTTGTTTTGAATATTTTTCCGGTTCCGCATCAAATTTAACCTTGCAGCCATCGCAGCAAAAGTAAATCGGTGCGCCGTTTTGTTCCACAATGTATTTGGCCATGCCCAGAGAAATGGGCATTCCACAAACAGGGTTCGTGACAATTTGGGGCCTTTTCGGGTCCTCGGTTGCTTCGGTTTTAGCAGCCGCAAGAGGTGCCGAAAAGGATTCGAAAGATACCTCTTTGGTGCGGTATTCCTGAATAATTTCCGCCAAAATGCTGATCGCCACTTCTTGCGGGGTTTTGGCGTTGATGTCGGTACCCGTTGGAGCGTGTACTTCGTCCAATTGTGCTTGGCTAACGCCCATGTTTAGCAGATTGGTAAAAACGGCGTCCTTTTTTTTGCGGCTACAAATGAAACCCACGTAACGGCATTTTACGCTCAGTGCGGTTTGGAGGCCCCGCTCGTCGTTGTCACCCTGGGTGGCCACTACGATGAAGGTGTGTTTGTTGAAGGGAATTCCACCCAGGTCAAAATTACTTTGGTGCTGATCCGCTTCAGGAAATACTTCGGCGTTGGCCTCCTCATTGATCACGGTGAGGCGGAAGTCGATGCCTTTGGCGGCCTTCATCAGGGCGCGGCCAATGATGGATTTGCCGATGATGACCAAATGTGGTTTGGGCATCACGGGTTCGATGTACAAGTCCACTTCACCCCCGCTGTAGCAGGTCATTTTGTATTCCTTGACGCCACGGGGTGGGTCACTTTGGGGCGAGGGGCTCACGCGCACGAGACGAGGCTTGCCGTCGTCCAGGGCTTCGGTGACTTCCTTGAGTACAATGGAGTACACACAGCCACCGCCTACCCAACCTTTTAGTACTCCGGTTTTATTGACGATGGCTTTATCACCAGTTTTGCCGGAACTGGGCGCTTCGTTGCGCACTACCGTCACCGTTGCGAAGGGTTCCCCTTGGGTGATGAGGTCGGAAGCCATTTCGTAAATTTCGTTGCTCATTTTTTTAATTTTAAATGCTGCACAACAAGTCCTCCAATTCCAAGATACTCTCTAGATTGTGCGCAGCATGAAAATGATCGATGTACGGCAGCGCTTCGCTCATGCCGCGGGCGCTGGGTTCGTAATCGCGCATGCCTTTGAGGGGGTTTAGCCAGATCAAACGCCGGGTTTTGCGGCGAATTTTTTGAATCTCGGATTCCAGGATACCTTTTTCACCCGTATCTAATCCGTCGCTGAGCACAATGACCAGGGAGGAGCGAGTTAAAATCTGGGGTGCAAAACGCTCGTTGAAATCGCGTAGGCATTCCCCGATTTTGGTACCACTCGACCAGTTGTCAGCCTGGGTGGTCAGCATGGACAACGTTTTTTCCAAACCATTGGTTTTCAAAACCTCCGTAATGCGCCGTAAGTGGGTGCTGAATACAAAAGATTCCACTTGTTCAAAATACGCTTGCAAAGCCCATACAAAACGCAGCAAAAAGAAGCTGTACTTGTCCATCGAGCCACTGACATCGAGCAGGATGATCAAACGCATTTTGCGTGGTTTTTTTCCCCGGTAACGCAACTCAATGGCTTCGCCGCCGTGGGGTAAACTGGCCCGTATGGTGCGGCGTAGATCGATGGTTTCGCGGGTATGCCGCCTTTTCATCCGTCGCTTGAGGCGTTTGCTCATTTCGCGCCAGAGTTTTTCGGCAATTTCTTCCAAAATACTGGCATCCATTTCCGCTACTTTGGAAAAATCGGTTTTGCGCAAGCGAACCGTGGCGTTCCCCCCAGTTACCGTTTTGCTGTCTTCTTCCTGTTTTTTATCTCCATCCCCAAAACCCCAGGCGCTCAGCACACCGGGTTGTTTGGGCAAATGTTGGGGTCCCGTGATTTTATGCCGGGATTGTTGTCGTTTGGGGTCATCACTTTTGGTTTCCCAATAAATTCCAAACAGGCGGTCAAACAGCGACAATTGGTCTTTATTGCAGCAAAACAGGGCCTTGAGTGCGTAATAAAAAGTGGCTTTTTCCACAAACAAACCCAGCTCCATCGCGCGCAAGGCGGAGAAGGTTTCCTCCACTCCCACGTTGAGTCCCCGGCTGCGGGCAAATTGGGCAAAGCCAATGATGGTTCGGGTAAAAGTTGCTTGATTCATAGCTCATTAAGCCATTAGTAGGGATTCAACCCCTTCTTCCTGCAACCTGCGAATATCGTCCGTCGATTTCAGGATGCACCCATAAGTACGCGCTACCGCTTGTTCATCCAGCGTTTGATAGCCTAGGGTCATCAGGCTGAGCGCCCAATCGAGCGTTTCAGAAACACCAGGCGTTTTTTGCAATTTCTTTTGGCGCAAAGCTTGAATGAAATGCACCAATTGGGTGGCCAGCCTTTGCTCAATCTCCGGAAAACGTTTGTACACAATGGCCAATTCCTTTTCCATCGAAGGATAATCTACCCAGTGATACAAACAGCGCCGTTTGAGGGCATCGCTCAATTCACGGGTCCGATTGGAGGTAAGGATGACGTAGGGAATGTGCTGCGCCTTGATGGTACCCAGCTCCGGGATGGTGATCTGAAACTCCGACAACAACTCCAATAAAAACGCCTCGAACTCCTCATCGGTGCGATCAATTTCGTCAATGAGCAAAACGGGAGATTTATCCTTGGCCGAAATGGATTGCAACAAGGGCCGCTTCAGGAGGTAATCCTCGCTGAAGATGTTTTTTTCCTTCTCTGCTTCATTGAGGGCGCTGTGTTCCTGGATTTTGATGCCCAGGAGCTGCTTTTGGTAATTCCATTCGTACACTGCCGAGTTGACATCCAAACCTTCGTAGCACTGCAAACGAATCAATTGGGTGTCCAGCAAACGCGCCAGCATGTTGGCCAGCTCGGTTTTGCCGATTCCCGGATTGCCTTCCACCAGGATGGGTTTGCCCAATTTCAGCGACAAATAAACTACCGTAGCCAGTTCTTCTTCAATGACGTAACCCAGGCGGTCGAAACCGGCCATGAGGGAGGTGATGTCTTGGATCGGTGAATGCATTATTACTTGATTCGGATTGCGGGATTTCGGATTTCCGGATTTCGGATTTCGGTGGTTTCCAGGCTTGAAAACCATGTGTATCCGAAATCCGAAATCCTCAATCCGAAATATTTAAACAGCTTCAATCACTCCTTTTTCCACCAGAATATTCCACACCTTTTGGGGCGTAATTGGAATATCGATGTGGGTGACCCCGAGGTGTGACAAAGCGTCGATGATGGCGTTGGCAATCGCTGGTGGCGCACCAACTGTAGGCGACTCCCCTACCCCTTTGGCCCCAATTGGATGGTGTGGGCAAGGCGTAATCGTATGGCCCGTTTCCCAGCTGGGTGATTCGACCGCCGTTGGAACCAGGTAATCCATGAAGGAACCGTTGAGCATGTTGCCGTCTTCATCGTAGATCAACTCTTCAAACATGGCCGGTGCCAGGCCCTGGGTTAACCCACCGTGAATCTGGCCTTCTACAATCATTGGATTGATGATGTTGCCACAATCGTCGATGGCCACAAAGCGGCGGATTTTGATGCTGCCCGTTTCAGGGTCGATGTCCACTACGCAGATGTACGAACCAAAGGGGAAGGTCAAATTGGGCGGATCGTAATAATGGGTGGCTTCAAAGCCTGCTTCCATGCCTTGTGGGTGGTTGGTATAGGCGGCAAACACGAGTTCCTGAATGGTTTTTGACTTTTCAGGTGCTCCTTTTACGTAAAACTTGCCTACTTCCCACTCCAGGTCTTCCTCACTCACTTCGAGCAGATAAGCCGCAATTTTGCGGGCCTTGTCGCGGAGTTTGCGGGCAGCTACCGCAGCGGCGGCACCAGCAGTAGGTGTGCTGCGGCTGGCGTAAGTACCCAGGCCGTAGGGTGCAGTATCTGTATCCCCTTCTTCGATATGGATGTGCTCGGCGGGGATGCCCAATTCCTGGGCGATGATTTGGGCGTAAGTCGTTTCGTGACCCTGGCCTTGGGATTTGGTACCAAAACGTGCGATGGCTTTGCCAGTTGGGTGTACCCGAATCTCGGCAGAGTCGAACATTTTGATGCCCAGAATATCAAAGTCTTTGGACGGTCCTGCCCCAACCACTTCGGTAAAGCTACAGATGCCGATGCCCATCAATTGACCATTTTTACGCTTTTCAGCTTGTTCTTTGCGCAACGCATCGTAATCAACGATGTCCATTGCCTTTTGTAGGGCAGGTCCATAATCACCGCTGTCGTATTCCCAACCCAATGGAGAGTGGTAAGGAAATTGCTCCTTTTTGATGAAGTTTTCCATGCGCAATTGGGCCGAATCTTTGCCGATTTCCAGCGCCAGGCGGTCTACCATGCGTTCGATGGCATGCACGGCTTCAGTTACGCGGAAAGAGCAACGGTAAGCTACGCCGCCGGGGGGCTTGTTGGTATATACTGCATCCATCTCCGTAAAGGCGATGCCGTAGTCGTACGACCCAGTACAGATGGAAAACATCCCAGCGGGGTATTTGGACGGGTTGGCCGCAGCGTCGGTATAGCCGTGGTCAGCCAGGGTTTTGATGCGCAAGCCCTGGATTTTGCCGTCTTTGGTAGCCGCCAATTCGCAAGTCATGTCGTAATCCCGGGCGAAAGAATCGGCCTGCAGGTTTTCCATGCGGTCTTCGATCCACTTCACCGGTTTGCCGATCAATACCGAAGCGGCAATGGCAATCACGTAACCGGGATAAACGGGCACTTTACCACCAAAACCACCCCCTATATCCGAGGCAATGACCCGAATTTTTTCTTCAGAAAGCCCTACGTGCCCTGCCACCAGAGCAATCACCGTACGGATGGCGTGTGGCGCTTGCGTAGTCATGTACATCGTGAGGTGGGTCTCAATGGGGTCAAAATCGGCCACACAACCACAAGTCTCAATCGAGGCTACGTGGATGCGGGGGATGTACACCTGCTCTTTGACCACCACTTCTGCATTGGCAAAAAGATTGTCAGTCGCCTCGCGGTCGCCAGCTTCCCAGTGCCAGATGTGGTTGTCGGTTTTGCCTTTGTCAGGGCGCAACACGGGCATTCCCGGATCCAGTGCCTTATGTGGATCCATCACTGGTTTCATTGGCTCGTACTCCACTTCTACCGCCGCTACCCCATCGGCAGCAATGTAGCGCTCAGTGGCGATGACCGCACATACTTCCTGAGCGTAATACATAACGGTGTCGGTGGGCAACACCATCTGGGTATCCGACATCAGAGTAGGCATCCAATGCAGGTTGTATTTCTCCAGGTCGCGACCGGTAATGACGGCCAACACACCAGGGATTTCCAGGGCTTTGGTTGCGTCAATGTTGAGGATTTTTGCGTAGGCGTAGGGGCTGCGTACAATGTCCATGTACAACATGCCGGGCAGTTTGACGTCGTCAACGTAATGGCCTTTGCCCTGAATGAAGCGGGCATCTTCCTTACGTTTAAGACCGTGGCCCATGCCGCCGATTTCTTTGGATGTATTGCAAAACATGAATTGTCGATTTAGAGGATTAAAAACTTAAGCCACTGTTTCAGCAGGAACTTCTGCTCCCTGCATTTTTTTTGCCGCGTATTCTACCGCTTTCACGATGTTGTTGTAGCCCGTGCAGCGGCAGAGATTACCCGAAATGCCCCAACGGATTTCTTCCTCAGTAGGGTTTGGGTTGCGCTCCAATAAATCGACACAACGCATAATCATGCCGGGTGTACAAAAACCACACTGCAGGCCGTGTTCTTCTTTGAACCCCTCTTGCAAAGGGTGTAGGCCGCCCTGGGCCAGGCCCTCGATGGTCATGATTTCTTTGCCATTGGCTTGCACCGCATAAACAGTACAGGACTTGACCGAACGCCCATCCATGAGTACGGTGCAGGCTCCACAGCTGGAAGTATCACAACCTACGTGCGTACCAGTCAGGTTGAGGTTTTCGCGAATGAGGTGCACCAAAAGTAGCCGAGGTTCCACATCCAGTGTTTGTGGCACCCCATTGATATGAATAGTAATATTTGCCATTAGAATAATAGTTAAGGATGAAAAACTAGGCTCCTGCGCGTTCTAATGCCTTGTGAATAGCCCTTGCGGTATAGGTTTTCACAATCGAACGCTTGTAGGCGATTGACCCGCGCAAATCCGGGTTGGGGTCACAATCCTGCGCCGCCATCTTGGCTGCTTCTTGGATCAATTCTTCGGTGAGCACCTGACCGCGCAGCAAGTCTTCGGAGCGGGTAGCACGCATAGGAGCTGCACTAACATTGGTAAGGCCGATGCCAATCTGGGCACATTTTCCTGCTGCGTCCAGGCTGAGTTGAACGGCAGCCGCTGCGGTGGCATAATCGCCCACTTTGCGCTCCATTTTCAAATAGGCACCGCCGCTCTGGGCAGGAGGGATGGGAATGCGGATTTCGGTGAGGATTTCATCGGCTTCCAAGGCAGTGGTAAAAAAGCCCAGGAAAAAATCGTCGATGGGAATTTCGCGGTCGCCATTGGGGCCAGCGGCTACCACAGTGGCTCGCAGAGCGAGCATCACTGCCGGGTGGTCGTTGGCGGAGTCACCGTGAGCGAGGTTACCACCTACAGTGGCCAGATTGCGCACTGAAGGATCGGCAATCATTTTGGTGGCATCGGCGATGAGTGGATACTTTTCGAGAATCAACGAAGATTCTTCGAGCGCCACTTCTTTGGTGAGTGCTCCAATTTTAAGGGTGCCACCCTCTTCCTGGATGTACTCCAGACCCTGGATACCACTGATGTCAATCACGTGTTCTGGAGTGGCCAGGCGCAGTTTCATCATGGGGATGAGACTGTGCCCTCCAGACATGATCTTGGCATCGGAACCATACTTTTGCAACAAAGCAATGGCTCCTTCCAGGTTTGTGGGCGCTTCGTAATGAAATGCTTGCGGAATCATGTAGGTGTATGCGTTTATAAGGTGATAGTATTTGTTTGCGATTTGAAGAATCGATGGTACCAGCGGCCATTGAGCAAGACCGCCAAAAGGATCAAACCCGTTCCAAGGAAATATTGCAAGGGATTGCCAGAAATAAGTTGGGCGTAAACGAGCGGAATGATCCCCAAAATGGCGATGCCCACCGCTAGCCACGTTTTTTTGCCACGGTAGTTCCAAAACAGGGAAATCAAAACTGCAAAAGCCAGGAGAATGGAAATGAAACCTATTGTATTGGCCTGGTAATTGTGGATTTTGGCTCCGCTACACATCACCACCACGCTGGAATAGCCAAAAGCACAGAATGGACACTTGGGAAGAATGGCCACAAGTAGTGTCAAAACGAAGGACATGCGTTGCCGTTTGCGCTGCTTTTCCTGCCGCTTGCACCCACAAGATTTGACGTTGGTCGTCAGTAGTGGCGTCATTGCTTTGATATTAGGTGGTGGTGGTATGGTACTTTCGAAAGGTAACTAAAAATTCGAATGAATGTTTTGAAAAAGATTCAAAAAATCAAAAATAAATCCCTTTTGGTAGGTTACGGTAAAATTAAATAAGCTCTGGCGTGTTTTCACAGAACATTACGGAAAGTCAGTTTTGGGCAACAAACAAGTGGGTCTTAAATGCATCATTTAAATAGGTTTTTGCCTAAAAAGAACTAAATTCGCAAACATAGAGAATGAAATATTTTCCTTTGTATGGCTTTCAAATTTAACACATCCCTATTCATTTGAGTCACTTATCCATCGTACCCTCGCACCCCGCCTTACGACCTTATGTCAAAGCATTTTGGTTTCTGCACTTCCAAAACAAGGAAACGGTAAAGCCTCCACCTCTATCGGCTACACCCATACCTGAGCAATGTTTGTATTTCTACCCAAGAGAAAAGCCCTACCTCCTTACTACGCAGGGTGAAATTCTGCACGGCAAGTCAAGTATGGTCATGGGTCAAGGTACGGCTAGCAGTAAACTTTTTCTGCCGCAGGATTACGTGATGTTCAAAGTGTTATTTCAACCTGGTGGCTTCTATCGATTGTTTGGTACGCCGATGACCCTGTTTGTGGGCAATGCTGAAGAAGGCCCTGTGGTCTTGGGCAATGATTTCAAGGAAGTCCAGGAACGGATTGAAGAAGCTGTAGATTTTAAAACCATGGTAGGCATTGCGGAAAATTATTTGTTTAAAAAAGTCAATCAGGTAAAAATTGGGGTACAGCCCATCGATCAGGTTTTTCAGCACAGTCAATGGCATCTTCAAACGCTGGATCAAATGGCTCAAGCGGCTTGTTTGAGTTCACGCCAATTTGAACGAAATTTCTTGCCTCGCATCGGAGTATCGCCCAAGTTTTACAGTCGCCTGATCCGTTTCAATATGGCTATGAAAATCAAGCAAAAAGAGCCTCAACTTAGCTGGATGCACATAGCTTTTCAAAGTGGCTACTATGACCACATGCACTTGTTGCGCGATTTTAAGCAATTCACAGACAGTGTACCTTCCCATTTTGAATTTGAAACGGCCTTGATTTATTGAGGACAAATTTGCGAATGTCGTTTTTTTAATAAGTCCATCAATGTTGGCTTGGGTAGATTTGATCCATCATTCAAACTTGAAACTTATGACTATGAACTCAAACACCTCCCTACTCCGCAGGGCTAGCATTGCATTTTCAATTACGGGCCTCGGCTATATGGCCTTTGGTTTCCCCTTTTGGTTCCTGGGCGCACAAGATGAACCGATTAAGGGAAAGGTGATTCTCCCTTTTCTCTTTTTACGCGATGAATTATTTCCGGCTGAACTCAATTTTTGGATTGGCTTCATTAGCATTGCTGCAATGTTCATCGGCTTGTACTCCTTGCGAAAAATTGCAGAACCCACTGGTTTTGAGCGTAGAAATAGATTTTATTTTCCCATGAGCGGGGCAGTTTTTTATCTTTTAGGCACTTGGATGCCCATGCCCTTTGCACCTATGGGTGCTTTCCTGACGGGTTTAGGCATGATTATAGTGGGACTGGCCAGCATAAAAGCCAAAGTTTGGACGGGCTGGAAACGTTACATCCCTCTGATTGTGGGGTGCTTCCCTTTTGTATTTATGTTCCCTTTGGTCATTCTTACTGGTGCTCGCCCTCCTGCAATGATTGGCTTGTGGGGTTTTCCCTGGATTGCGATGGGCGTGGCGGCGTGGCAAAGTGCGCGAGATAGGGTTTAAAATTTGGTTTCGATTAGAGTCAATCTTGCGGAGCAGGCCTTAAGTAATTCACAGCTCCAGTAGCTTTTTCTGTTACAGGGGTAAAGTTGGTATAGCCAGCTTTACCCCTGTTCTGTTTCAGCTTTTTGATGGTCTTTCAATTCAAGGTTGGCGTGTAGTCAACTTTGCCAAATAATGTTTTTTATCACCATTGCGAGGATCATTATTAAAAAAATTAAAAAAACTTTTCGAGCTTTTATAAAAAAATTAAAAAACTATCTAGATTTGTTAAATATACTTTAATTGTTTGTCATCTTTTCTCGATATGTCCGTAAAAAAAGACAAAAACAAACGTGGTTTAATCCGGGAGCTTTATTTCTCCCGCACGTTGTCTTGCGCCGATTTATGCGACAAGATGGACAAGAGTTTACCCTTGATCACCAAGTTAGTCAATGAGTTAATTGAAGAAGACAAAATAGTAGAGAGCGGCCTGGCGGCTTCTACCGGTGGAAGAAGACCTGTGATGTATTCGATTCGAGAAGATGTCAACTACATCGTTGCAGTTTCCATGGATCAGCTCATCACCCGTATTGCCTTGTTGAATATGCACAACGAGTTCGTCGGCGAGATGATGAAAGTAGATCTGCCTTTGAAAGGGAACGACGATGCCTTAAATATTTTGACCCAGGCCATTGATACATTTGTTCAAAACAGCCTGGTTCCCAGGGATAAAATCATTGGCATCGGCATTGCCATGCCGGGGTTTGTAGATGCGCAAAAGGGGATCAATTATTCCTTTTTAAAGACGAATAGAAGCATTACCCATTACATCTCCAAAGCACTAGATTTTCCCGTTTTTATCGACAATGATTCCAGCTTGATTGCCTTGGCAGAACTGAGGTTTGGTGCAGCCGTTGCCGAAAAAAACGTCATGGTCATCAACATGGGATGGGGGGTTGGCCTGGGCATGATCCTGGATGGAGCGCTTTACCGGGGTGAAATTGGTTTTGCCGGCGAATTCAGCCACATCCCGCTTTTTAACAACAATAAACTCTGTAGCTGCGGCAAACAGGGCTGCCTGGAAACGGAAACTTCTCTTTTGGTGCTCGTCGAAAATGCCAAAAAAGGATTACAGGCAGGCCGCATCTCCTGCTTGCAAAATGTGTCTTTAGAAGCACCTGAAGAAGCCAATAAGATGATCATTCAGGCTGCTCTTGAGGGTGATCAATTTGCAATAGAACTGCTTTCGGACATCGGCCTGATCGTAGGGCGCGGGGTAGCGATTCTGATTCATTTGCTCAACCCCAAATTGATCGTATTGAGCGGTCGTGGGGCGATGGCTGGGAGGATCTGGAAAGCCCCCATTCAACAGGCACTGACAGAATACTGCATTCCCCGGCTTGTTCACAACACTGAGATCAAGGTATCGGAACTAGGCCATCAGGCCGAAATGATTGGTGCCGCCGCACTGGTTATGGAGAACATTGAGCGACTTAAACCCACAAAAATAGAGATCCCCAATTACGAGCAAGTCTTGTAAGGGCCAACGCAACAGTTGTTATTTTTCTAACTTATTACCATCTTAAATTTGCACTCAATGAAAAAAAGCCTACTTCTGCTTCTTGTGTTCTTATGCACGGTGAGCTACAGCGCTTTCGCTCAAAAGGTATCTGGTAAGGTAACCGGAGCCGACAAGGAGCCACTACCCGGCGCTTACGTACTTGTAAAAGGTACTTCAACGGGTACAGTAACCGATGAAAAAGGTGAATTTTCACTTACTACTGCATTGACGAATACACTCGTTTTTTCCTTTACGGGATTTCAGACTTTGGAAGAACCGATCAATGGCCGTAACGTAGTGGACGTGGTCATGTTGGAAGCTGCTGCTCAATTGGACGAAGCGGTCGTTACGGCTTTGGGTATGAGCAAGGCCCAAAAGGCAGTGGGTTATGCCACCAGTACCATCAAGGCAGAAGACCTGACCAATGCGGGTACACCCAACCTGGCGACAGCCCTGTACGGGAAAGCTCCCGGGGTACGCATTGCCGCAACACCAGGGGGTGCCACCAGTGCGGTCAACATCAACATCCGTGGGGTTAACTCCATCACCGGCCGCAGCCAACCGCTCATCGTATTGGATGGAGTGCCCATCCGCGACGGTGAAGTGCGCAACAACGACTACTGGAGTGACCAACGCCTGCGTGGTAACGGTCTTTTGGACATCAACCCTGAAGACATTGACAACATCTCGATCCTTAAAGGTGCCTCTGCTGCGGCCTTGTATGGCTCTGAAGCCGTAAACGGGGTAGTCCTGATCACGACCAAAAGTGGAAAAGGCAAAAAAGGCATGAACGTAGATTTCAACGCCAGCTATGGTGTGGACAACGTGGCCTACCTGCCTAGATACCAGAACATCCGTGGTGCGGGCGCACCCATTCACGTGAACAATGGTGGCCAGGATGCCGAAGGGTTCATCTATTACGACACCAACGGTGATGGCACGAAGGAAACCCGTGGAATTCTGAACTATTCCATCAACTTTGGGCCAAAATTTGACGGTAAGCCAATCATGGGCTGGGATGGTATTGTACGCCCTTACGAAGCTCAGGAAGACAACTACGGAGGTTTGTACCAGCAAGGACATACAGCAAACGTTAACGTTGCCGTTTCTCAAGCATCTGAAAACAGCAACATCCGTTTCTCTTTGACTCGCCAGGACAACCAAGGCTTGAGTCTCAATGCAGGCAACCAGAAAAACATTGCCAACCTCAACAGTACCTTCCGCTTGGGTAGAAAGTGGTCAACCGATCTGATGGTCAACTACATCAATCAAAAAACCGAAAACCGCCCCTACTCCATCGACCGGATGATCAACAACTTTACAGGGATGATCGGCCGTTTCGACAACGCCGATTGGTATCTCAACAAGTACCAAACCAGCCGGGGTTACCGCTTCGTTACGGGTACTGGTCAAAGTTTGACGCCTGGCGAAAACATCATCTACAATGGATTCAAAGGGGACATCGCCGACTACGTTTGGCGGGTGAACAAAAACCTCCTGGATGAAACCAGCAACCGCGTGATCGCCAGCATGACGCACCACTACCAGATTTTACCTGATCTGAAGTTCCGGGGTAGAATTTCTACTGACTTTACTTCCGATCGGATTGAAACCAGAAATTACACCGAAAGACCCCTGGCTTTTGGCAACTCTGGCTACTTTGGCTTAGAAAACAACCTCTACTCCATCCTCTACGGCGACGCCTTGCTGACTTACACCAAACGTTTGAGCCCAAATTTTGAGTTGAATGTAATGGGTGGTTATATGGCAACAAAAGACGTTGCTACTTTTGTAAGCCGTGGTACGAATGGTGGCTTGAGCACCGAAAACCTGTTTGACATTGCCGCAACGATCAACGTAGCCAACAGTGGATCCAGCCGTTCTGCCCTCGTGAAAGACGCCTACATTGGTACCATTAACCTCGATTACAAAGGATTCTTGTTTGTAGAAGGTACCATCCGCCGCGACCGGACTTCTACCATGAACCCTGAGAACAACAGCTTCATCTATCCTTCGGTTAATACCAGTTTCATCTTCAGCGAAGCCTTCAAACTGCCTGAGTTCATTTCCTTTGGTAAACTCAGAGGTTCTTATGGCGTGGTGGGTAACTATCCCGACATCTACCGGGCGAACATCGCTTACAACCAGGGAACCCTGGGTGTTCAGGCAGTGGGCGGCTCTCCAGTACTGTACACCAACATTTCTTCTTCTTTTGGCAACGACGTGATTCGTCCTGAGCAAAAGAAAGAGTTTGAGTTTGGTTTGGAAACCCGCTTCCTGAAAAACCGCATTACGTTCGAAGCGTCCTACTACAATGCCCAAATCGTAGATCAAATTTTGCCTTTGACTTTGGCTTCAACCTCTGGTGCAACTTCCGTACTGACCAACATTGGTACACTCCGCAACAAAGGTCTTGAATTGTCACTGCGTGGTACCGTTGCCAAGTCTACCAATCTTTTCTGGGAAATTGGGGTCAACTATTCCAGCAACAAAAACGTAGTTGAAAAACTGGCAAACGGTGCTACTGAATTGTTGCATGCCGATTACGATGGTAGTGCAGCACAGTTGCGCTCAGTAGTTGGTCAGCCAATGGGTGACTTCTACGTACCTCCGGTTGCTACAAACTCCAACGGTCAGCAAATCGTCAATGCCAACGGTCTGTATCAATTGGATTCCCGCAACTGGATCAAGGTAGGTAACGCGATGCCAAAAGCAGTCGGTGGATTTTTCAGCACCCTGACTTTCAAAGGAATTACCCTGGACGCGATGGCCGATTTCCGTTTTGGTGGCCACGTCATGCCTACTGGTATCAACTGGATGATCAGCCGTGGTTTGTTGGAAGAAAGTACCAAGTTCATGGATAAAGAAAGTGGTGGCTTGAGCTACTATGTTTCGGGTGGAAAGGGTGTTCAAACGACTAGTGACAAAGGACCAAACGGCGAAAAAGTGTTCAACGATGGGATGTTGATCCCTGGCGTATTGGCCAACGGCGAACCCAATACCAACGTCATTTCGCAGGCTTTTTACTACTGGAACACCTACAACTGGGGCGGCCCTCAGTACAGTTCTTCTCGGTATGAGTTGTACGTTGTGAAAAACTCTTACATCAAAATGCGGGAGTTGACTCTGGGCTACAACTTGCCAAAAAGTATGATCAGCAAATTGGGCTTCAGCAAACTGAACCTGTCCGTATTTGGCCGCAACCTCTTCTATTTCTACCGGACAATCAAGGACATCGATGCTGAACAGTTGACCTCGGGTTCTCGCTGGACTCAAACGGTTAACAACGCGGGTACCAACCCCTCTTCTCGCACCATGGGTGTGATGATCAGAGCCAGCTTCTAATCCTTATTTTCTGGTAACCTTGAAAATTTGTCAACAATGAAATCAAAAATTTATATAGCGTTTTTCGCTTTGGTAATGCTTACGGTAGCTTGCGAAAAATCCGATTTCGCATCGAGCTATGCCGATCCTTCTAAAATCACGGCCACTACCGTTGAGAAACAATTTACTGGCTTTTTGAACGCCAACAAGTGGTACGTTTTGCCAGACTACTGGAATTACTTTGTAGTACTGCGCACCTCCCTGCAACGCTGGAATCAGGCAGTAGGCTGGGTGAATTCCGACAACCAATACATTCCACCATCAGCTGGTTTGGGCGACCGTTGGAACAACTACTACGGTTTCCTGGCACAGTACCGCGAATTGGAAAAAGTCATGGGGCGAGGCGAAGAAGTCGATAAAAAAGATCGCCGCATTTACATGATTGCTGCGACCATTTACCTCTATGACCACACTCAACGGGTAGTAGACTTGCATGGTGACATTCCATTTTCTACCGCTGCTTTGCTGAGCACAAACGGTGGTGACTATGAAAAGTCTTACGCAAAATACGATGGAGCAGAAGCCATTTATGCCAAAATGCTGGACGATTTGAAAGCATTGGCGGATGAACTGAATACGCTTACTGTTTCTCCAGGTATCCAGGTCGGTTTCAAAACCCAGGATTTCCTCAACAAAGGAGATGTTACTGCCTGGAAACGTTATTGCAACTCCTTGCGTTTGCGGATGTTGACGCGGGTTTCTGGAGTAGCTTCCTTGCAAGCAAGGGCTAACAGTGAAATCGGCAGCATCCTGGCTGATCCTGCCAAGTATCCGGTGGTGACCAGCAATGCTCAAAACATCCAAATCAATGTTCATGATTTGAATACCGATATCCATTCCAAGAACTTCCGTTCTGGTTTGGAAGATTGGGATGGCAACGTTGCGGGCAAAAAGATGATCGACCACATGAAAACGAGTGGTGACCCTCGTCTGCGCGTGATGTTTGAGCCAGGGCTCAATGCCAAGGGTGAATACATTGGTCTGGATCCACTTGCGGATGCATCTGCCCAAACGGCACTGGTTGCTGGTGGTACCTTGACTTTGTACAACCGCTCCACCATGAGCCGCAACCAGTTCTTCCCCGGTGTGGTAATCAATGCTGCTGAAGTTAGCCTCCTCATGGCCGAATATTACCTCAAGGCCAACAACGATGCACAAGCCAAAGCAGCTTACGAAAATGCCATCAAGCAGTCGGTGGAATTTTACTACAACGTGCGCAAATTGAGCAATGACGCTACTACACCTGCGCCAGTGGCAACCAATGATACCGAGGTCAATGATTACATCACCAGCGCTGCGGTGAACTGGGCAACCAACACCGACAAGTTGAACCTGATTGCTACCCAGAAGTGGATTCACTTCAACGTGGTACAGCCTGTAGATCTCTGGGCTGAAATCAGACGCCTGGATTTGCCTAAGCTCAGTTTCCGCGATGACCCGGCCAATACTCAGAAGCAACCACCGGTACGTTGGTTTTACCCAACCAGCGAGTCCATTTACAATCCAACCAACTACACCAGTGTAAGTGGGAAGGACAATTTGGCGACCAAGGTTTTCTGGGACGTAAAGTGAGTTTCATACATTATTGATATTTGAACTAGCTTTTTTTATTTTTGATAGACTGCTAATGAGTTCTGCTCGTTAGCAGTTTATTTTTTTATATAAGCCTTACCATGAGCAAGCGTCAGTTGTTTTTAGTTCTGGTTTTCCCTTTGATGGCTTTGATTTTATCGAATACCGAAAAGAGTCAGCGTGCATGGACAGCTATTGATCCAGTTACACCTCTAGCCGACTCCATTGCCAAAGGGAAAAAACTGGCCCTGATCCACTGCCAGCGTTGCCACCTCTTTACTGAACCAGCCCTTTTGGACAAAAAAACCTGGGTGAGTAGCGTCTTGCCCAATATGGGGCTACGCTTGGGCATCAAAGCTAAGGACACCCCAAATACAGCCTCCCTCAACCCCGAGGATGCCAAAACGCTGCAAGAATGGAACGTCTATCCCGACCAACCCTTGTTGTCGCTCAAGGATTGGAACCTGATTGTAAAGTATTTTGAACACGAAGCACCCAATCAACTGCCCTTGCCTACCTCGAATGCGCCTCAGCAGCTCAGTTCTTTTTTGGGTCAATACGTCAGTTTTGGCGATCGGCAATTTCCCCAAACCACCATGATCAAATTTGACGCTCGTTCAGGGCACTTTTTTATTGGTGATGCCCAAAATGACTTGTACCTGATGAACACCCGATTTCAACTGGTCAATCAATCCCAAATCAAAAGCCCGGCGGTAGACATGGATTTTCCCCACAACAAGGCCCCTCGCCTACTGAGCATCGGCTCCATTGTTCCTTCGGATCAAAAACAAGGTGAACTGCTTTCGCTGGATGGGGACCCGAATGGCCTAAAACTCGGCCCACTGGCACGTCCTGTACAATTTGCCGCTGGTGACCTGAATGGCGATGCAAAAGAAGACCTGGTGCTTTGTAGCTTTGGCAACCACCGGGGCCAATTGGCCTGGTACGACCAAGGCGACCCTACGAAAGAGCACATCCTCAGCACCTTACCTGGTACCCGGCAAGTAGAAATTCGGGATATGAATGGGGATCAAAAAAATGACTTGATCGTGCTGCGTGCCCAGGCTTACGAAGCAATCAGCATTTATTACAATCAGGGGCAAGGGGGTTTTGAGGAAAAAGTGGTCTTGCAGTTTCCGCCCGTGTATGGCTTGAGTTATCTGGAAATGGCTGACTTCAACCAGGACGGTTTTCTGGATTTGTTGGTAACCAATGGCGACAATTGGGATTTGTCCGCCATTCTAAAACCTTACCACGGCATCCGTATCTTTTTGAATGATGGCAAAAACCAGTTCTCCGAGAAATTCTTTTATCCACTCTATGGCACCAGCAAAGCCCTTGCCCGCGATTTTGACCTGGATGGCGATTTGGACATTGCCGCCATTGCCTTTTACACCAATCTGGAGCAGCCTGAGCATGGTTTTGTATATCTGAACAATGATGGAAACTTGAACTTTACCGCCACAGCTACTCCCGATGCAGCAGCTGGAAAATGGTTGTGTATGGAGGCGGGTGATTTTGATCGGGATGGTGATCAGGATATTATTTTGGGATCTTATTTTCATACGGCGGCGGAAGTGGCGCAGTTGGCGGTGCATAGTGTGAGTAGTTTCCCGCAGTTGTTGGTATTGTATAATTTGAAGAAGTAGAGTCGAGCGCACACATTGGATATTTTTTGCCGCTCATTAATCAGGTCTATAATCCTAAAAATTGCAGACACTTGGAGATTTAGGGTCATTGGTTTATCTTTATTAGGCGGGCGCGAGAAGTGGGCATATTTCCGTGCTAGCGATAATTTTAGAAAGACACAGAAACATAAAGAACAACAATGAAACACACATTTTTTTTACTAATTTTCCTTAAAACTACAATCCTAACCTTTGGACAGCGAAATTTCATTGACAAACAAATTGACAGTTTAATTTCAACTAAAACTACAAAGCCTTTTAATGGAATTATTCTTATTTCTCGAAAAGGACAAACTATGTATTCAACAATATTTGGCGATTCGGACATGGATAAAAAAGAGCCTTTAAAACTGAATAGCCAATTTGTGATAGGTTCAATCAGTAAACAATTCACAGCTGTTTTAGTGCTTCGAGAATTTGACAAAGGAAATGTAGATTTATTTATACCAATTCAAAAATACTTACCTGAATTGACACAAAGTTGGTCAGATACGGTTACAATACATCATTTGTTGACACATATGCACGGCATTACCCAATTAGATAAACCGACAACTTTTAAAGTTGGAACACAATATTCCTATTCACAAATTGGTTACGATTTATTAGCTAAAATAATTGAAAGAATTTCAGGGAAATCATTTGCAGAACTTTCAAAGAATTTATTTGAAGAATGTGGAATGAAAAACACCTTCCATCCAGACATTAAACTATATAATAATTTAACTAAAGGATATACGGAAAATGAAAATGGCATAATTGAATTTGAAACTGAAACATTTCGAAACTATGTTGCTGCTGGTTCTTTCATATCTACAGCAGAAGATTTAAATATTTGGAACAAAAAATTTTATAGCAAGAAACTGTTAAAAAGTAAGACAATGAAAATGGTGGAGACAAAACAAGACGGAGCTGTTCGCGATCACCCAATATTTGGAATTACCGAATATGGATACGGAATAACTGTTGACACAAAAGAAAATATTTTGCAATTTGGACAGACAGGTTTTGCTCCAGGTTTTATTTCAATGAGCTTTTATTTTCCAAAAACGAAAACAAGTGTAATTGTGCTTGAAAATGTTGCATATGAGACTGACGATTTAAAGAAAACCTTCTACTATCATATTGAAATTTTGAAAATTTTAAGACACGAAATAAAAAACTATAGCTAACAGCCTTTTTGCAAAAGCGGGGTTTCGTGCTTCTACGAAAATGAAGTACTAAATTCAAGCTTTGTGCATTTTATGTAGTTTAATACTAAAAATCCCCGCCTTCGCAAAGCGGAAAACCCTTAGATGTGCAGTGAATTGTGATTGCTTACTTTATGCTTAACATCAAGCAACAGCAAATCCGGTATAAGGCCGCTTAGCAGGAGCATGAAAAGCTAGCACAATGTCTTCTTTGGGAACCCCTGCTGCTGCGAAGACATTCCTTTCCTTACCCTACATCTGCTTCAACAACAACTTCCCCAACTCCACATCCCCCAGCAAACCCTTCAAACTCGCCTGCCCCCCCGAAGTCAAATCCTTCAACAAGGTAAAACGAATGTCATTGGGAATAAAATCAATTTTTAAAAAAGCTTTCAGATTGTTGAGTTGTGCTGGGCTCAGCGACCTGGCATCCTGGAGCAAATAATTCGCCAGACGGGTACACAAGGCTGCGATGATGTCCACCCGAATCGGCTGTTTGAGTACCATTTTTTGGAAAGGCAAAAAAACCTCTTTTTCAAAATCCTGCGCATTACATATCTGCTCTGGGGTAATCAACTCACTCAGGTTGTGGTTGACAAAAGAGATAAAAGCCGTGGCGCTTTGTTCGTCCAAACAGGAGTCGGCCAAAATGCGCACTAGGCCCAGGTTGGCGCTCAAATCTTTGATTGATTTAATGGCTTCAAAAAACTGCACCAAAGTACGCGGAGTAGTGCGCTGCCCCGTAATGATTTCAGGATAAAGTAGCACAAAGTTGATCCCTCGTGCATCCACCTCATTTTGCTCCGCCCATTGCACCCAGGTTTTGAGGTCAAATTCCAGCGTAACGTGCAGCATGCGGGTCAGCATGGCGTCGTCCATAGGAGTAACCGAATAATCTCCACCATCGGGGTTGGCGGTCAGGATGATTTGCCACTGGGGCGGCAATTGCCAACTGATCAGCTCGTGGTTTTGCAACAACTGCATGATGCCGCGCAGGATGCGTTCATCCGCGCGGTTGACGTCGTCGATCAATAAAATACCAGGGCCGGGAGTATCAGGAACCCAGGCCGGTGCCCGAAAAACGGTGCGCTCACCCTCAATGGCGGGCATACCCACCAAATCCCCCATTTCTTCAAATTGGGCGGGAGCGATGTAGGCGTATTGATAACCATTTTGCTTGGCCAGATTCTCGATGATCTCGGTTTTTCCAATGCCGTGGCGGCCCCAGATGCAGATGGGTGATTTGCGTTTCCCCTCCCCTTCCAGCACCTGATTGGTTTGGAAGATGTGGTGGATGAAAGCCTTAAGCTCCCCGGCATTTACTTTGGTTCCGTAGTATTGGTAGTTGTGCATTGTTAATTTACATGCTTATTTTTCTTCCTGGCAAATGTTCCCAATTGTGCTCATCCCCGCCCTGTTTCCCACCACTGATCATCCACAACAGTGGTTTTCGGCAGGGCAAACTCGGTGCAGGTCCCAATCCATCAGTAAAGTACACCACCGCATCTGCATTAGATTGTTGATTGGCGTACTCAATTGCTGCATCAAAATGGGTACCCCCTCGACCAGCAACGACCGCCGGAATCGTGCCCCGATAAATATAGGCATTGTTGATCTGGGTGTCGCATTCCAGGATAAAAATTTCGGTACCCAGGCACCAGATGTGCTGGATCTCCTGAAAAAAGGCTTGTAATTCAGCATCGGCAATACTCGCTGAAGTATCCACCGCAATCAGCAATTTGTGTTTGTTACGGATGCGCAAGCCTGGATTGGTACCATAGCGCCGGGAAACTTTACGCAGTGTATTTTGCAAAAAGGTGCGTTGGCCAGCACCGACAAACAAACGCAAAAAACGCCGCCAATCTATCGTGGGTTCCTGCTTTAAAACCAATTGGTTTAACTGTATTTGTAAGGCCCCCGGGAGACTGCCCTGGCCTTTAAGCCCAACCCGCTGAATGGCATTTTGTACAATCTGTTGCACTCCGCTCGCGAGCACTTTTTTTTCAGCTGCACTTAGGGTAGCTACCTCATTTTGCCATAAATCATGTCCGGCCAATGGGCCTGTGCCTGCTGCCATCAAGTTAGATAGCTTCGGACTGATGATTTGCCCACGGCGCAAGGTTTTGTTCCAGGCGTTGGCCAGTTCATCGTAGTAGACATCGACGGGGCGAAAGGGCTGCAAATCCAGTTCAGGGAAGAGGCTCAGAGTAAGTGAAGCTGGGCTGAGTTGTTCGGGACTCAAATATTGGTTCACGACCAAATCGGCAGCCAGGTGAAAGATGCGTATGTTGGCAAAATCCTGTTCTCGCAGGAGGTGACCGAATACCAGGTGTAACACTTCATGTTTGAGTGCACCCAGTCTTTGTGCTGGTGTACTCAGCTCCCCTTGCCAGTAAGTTGGATTGATGGCTAGTTTAGGCGTTTTATTGGAATTTACCCCCAGCGACAGACTTGGAATCCCAGCATTGAGCTCTTTGACCAATCCCGTCAGCACATGCCCGTAGAAGGGCTCATGCAGGATGAGCTGGATACTGGCTTGGGTGATTTGGTCTAAAATCTGCTGGGTCTGCATTTCTGTAAAAGTTCCAGGGTTCGAAGTTCCAAAGTTCCAGGGTTTAAGTGAACCTTGGAACTTTGGAACTTCGAACCCTGGAGCCTTATTATAACGTGTAGAGATTTACTTCATCTTCTTCAACAATTCACGCGCTTCCTTGACGAAAGAACTATTCTCATTCTGCGCGATGGTTTTTAATTTTGATTCAACTGCAGCGTCCATCGGCCCTAATTTCAGGCTAGCCAGAACATAATTCCACTCGCCTTTTTCATTAAATTTGGATTCGTTAGAATCTGCGGCTATGGCAAAAGCTTTTTTAGCAGCACTATAGTTCTTCAAACCCACTAAAGCGTGCCCCAGGTAGTATTGAGCTTCCACATACAAGCCATCACCTTCAGGAATCCGCGCAAAATCCTCTACTGCATCCGCATAACTTTCTTCCGCCAGAGCAGTTTTACCCGCAGTTAAAGCATTTTGAGGCACCGATCCACCACGCATACTCGACTCAGTGGGCGCCTCGTAATAGCTTGCAAACAACTCATCACCACTTGGTGCAGGCATCAAAAATGGACGGGCAAAAAGCACCAGCAGCAAAACTGCCGCAGCAGCACTCAGGATAAAGATAGCCCGGCGCAGGGAAATAATCCGACCACCGGAAGCAGCACGATTGCCTTCCTTTTCCCATTTTTTCAAGTCACTACGCAGGCTTTCTTCTACCCCGTAATCCAGTGCGCTCAAACTTAGGCGGTATAACTCTTCGGCCTTGCGCAACTCATCGTTGCTGCCGAGTTCCCGTTCAAAGCTTTGACGATCTCCTGTCGACAATTCCCCAGCATGGTACTGGTCGATTCGGTCGTAATAGTTTTCAAGCTTCATAACACATCTTTAAGTTGTTCGACCATGCCTGGATTTTTTTCCAGGAATTCCATCAAGGCCAGGTGGCAGCGGTACTTAATTTTGCGGGCGTTAGCCTCGTTGCTGAGTTGCAGGGTTTCTGCAATTTCCGCCATTGAGTACGACAATTTCCACATCTCCAACACTTTGCGACATTGTTCGCCGAGTTGATCAAGCAGGTGGCTGAGTAAGTTTTTCCGTTCTTCGGTGCGGAAGGTGACCTCTGGAGTTTCCAAATCGGGTTCTTCCTGCGCTGGTTTAATGGGATCGACCAGGGATACACGTTCTTGTTTGCGCATTTGGTTCATCCACAAAAAACGACAAATCGAATACAGGTAACCTTTTACGGGTGCTTCACCCCGGAATTTATCTTCCCGGATGTTGCGGTCCAGCACAATGATTCCTTCGTGAAACATATCGGTACCATCTTCTTGGTTGCCCCGATTGTTTTTGACGAATGAAACGACGCGCTGCTGCAATTCTTTGTCGTCGTACAACCAGCGGATTGCCGTTTGTCTTACGGTGCCGCCATTTTTGATCGCCGCTACTAATGACTCGTTCGTGTAGGTGATGGCGTTCATGGAGTAGGTGTTTTTAAGCAGAATAATGTGCCAGGTTTGTCGATAAATTTTAGCAAATCGTCCATTTATTCTTTTTGAAGGCGTAAGAAGTTTATTCAACCCCCTTCACCTAGCAGTGGGGCAAAAATAAGTATTCATTTTTCTTGAGCCAAAGGATTAGACAAGACACTTGAAATGAACCGTTTACTTATCTAATCCTTTGGCAAAATGAACACTTGTTTTTTTATCGCCCCTGTGTCCAAGAATGCAGACCATAGGGTTTGTTTTTGCGAAAATAACTATTTTGCCCATGTGCAAGGGATAAACAAGGGACAAACACCTTCAGAAACGTTGATAAATGAGGAAGCATTGTATTTTGTTGGCTGGTTTTCTGCTCTGGGCTGGACTGAGCTGGGGGCAAAATCAAGCCCTGGTGAAGCTACAAACAGCCCAAACATTTTTTGATTCCCTTCGTTATCAGGAAGCTGCAAGCCTGGCCAAAGATATTTTAAGCACCCAAAAGAGCCCCGAAATAAAAGCACAAGCCCTGATTTTGTTGGGCGACATCGCCATTGAACAAGCTGATTTTCCCAATGCCAAGGCCTTCTTTTTGCGCAGTCTTCAACAATTACAAACGTTTCAAAACCAAGGCCACCCGCTCATCGCCCAAGCCTGGAATAACCTGGGGGAATACGAGCTCAAATTAGACAATTTCGGCCAGGCCATTCAGTGGCACCAAAACGCGCTCAAACTCCGCACTTCACTCTTTGGCGAAAAACACGAAAAAACGGCTGATTCCTACAACAACATTGGCAATTGCCAGCTCAAACTGGGCGATTACGCGGGCGCCCGGCGCATGCACCAACAAGCCCTGCGCATCCGCCAGGCCATTCTGCCCCCCAATCACGCCGACATTGCAGTGAGCCACAATAACCTGGGCAATTGCGCCTATTTCATCGGTGATTTTCAGGAGGCGGCCCGTGAATACCGCGCGGCGTTGGAAATCCGGGAAAAAACCTTTGGCACGAATCATTTGAAGGTTACCCCTGCACTGAATAACCTTGGTAAAATATTGCACGAACTGGGGCAATGGGATCAGGCTCAGGCCTTATTTGAAAAAGTGTTGACCATTCGCCGAAAGGCATACGGAGATAAAGACCCTGCCTTGGCCCCTACCTTCGAAAACATTGGTGAAGTGCTGCTGGAAAAAGGGGATTATCCTGCTGCGATCCCTTACCTGCAACAAGCAGTTTTTCTTTATGGCGGCCCCAAAGATCCCGCCAGTGCACCCGCCTGGCATAAAATTGGTCTTTGTCACCAACGATTGGGCGATTACGATCTGGCCGTGCATCATCACCTCGACGCCTTGGGGCCGATCGAATCTTTGTACAACGATCCGGTCTTTGCCGCCACGATTTACAGCAACATCGGAGTTTGTTATTTGCAAAAACAGGAGTACGCCCAATCTATTCTCAATTTCAAAATTGCCGCCAGCAAACTGCATCAAAACCTCCCTCAGGGGCACCCCGATTTGGCACAAATCCACAACAGTATGGCCGTTGGGTACATCCAACAGGGTTTTTTGGATACTGCCAGCCTACAGAGTCTTCTGGCCATTCAAGCTCTACAACAAATCGGGCAAATGCAGGGCTTGGGTTACGCCCAGGTATTGCGTACCCGGGCTGAAATCCTCTTGCAACAAGGTAAAATATACGCAAGCAGCAAGCTTTTGCAAGAGGCCTTAGTAGCGCTAGCCTATCAGCCTGGCGAAACCCTTTGGGGCAGTGAAATCACCCTGGAAGTAATGAAGGTATTGGCCCAACAAGGCCGCACCTGGAAAGCGGTGGCCTTGAGCAGCAAGTCGCCTAAAGCAGTGTTGTATTGGCAAAAAAAGGCGGCCCAAGCCAACCTCGAAGCCATACGTTTGATGGGCTTTTTACGCCACCAGTTGAGCAGTTCAGGTGCCCGGCAACTGTGGTTGCAACAACAATATGTGCTGTACCGCGAGGCCACCGATTTGTATTTTCGCATTTGGCAAAAAAGTGGCCAGCATACTTACCTCGAAAAAGCTTTTTTACTCAGTGAAAAAAGCAAAGGAGTCCAGTTACTAGAGGGGATCCAACAAAGCCAATCCAATGCGCAAACCAAGATCCCCAAAGACTGGACAACACTCGAACAAAACTTGCTGGGTCGCTTGGCGGAATTGGAAAGTGAAAAAATCACCAGCCCGAGTAAGGTCGCGCAGTTGGATCGCAGCATGCTGGGCTTGATGCAAAAACTGGATAGTTTGCAAAAAGTCATCCGCCGTTGGCAAGAAAAAAAAGGTGTCAGGTCGGTTACCGATACGACTTATAGCGCCTCTTTTTTGCAAAAACGCTGGCT
>JAIXOO010000362.1 GCA_027486765.1 Saprospiraceae bacterium | reverse complement strand
CTACGAGCCACTTCGTGGGCGCTCGTCGGTCCCTTATTGCTCGCTGCGCGAGCGGGCTCGACGGTCGCAGGCTTTAGAGCCTACGTTTGGTCGAGCAGGGGTAAAACGTTCAAGGTGACGTAGGCTCTGAGGCCTGCGACCGTAGAGCCCGCTCACGAAGTGAGCATTTTGGGATCGACGAGCGCGCCGCGCAGCGGCTGGTAAGATGTTCAAAAAAATGCTCCCTTTCAAAAACCTTCAACATATCCTGCAAAACTGTTCTCAAAGGATGAATCTTGCGTTATGCGTGACAGCCTACGAGCCACTTCGTGGGCGCTCGTCGGTCCCTTATTGCTCGCTGCGCGAGCGGGCTCGACGGTCGCAGGTTTTAGAGCCTACCTTAGCTCGTAAAATGCTCGACTCAGCGCGAAAATAAAAATCCCTTAAACCCAAAAACTCCTGTACTAATCCTCCGGTTCCACATCCGTAAGCCAGTCCAATGTACCTTGAGCCCAACTGTCTTTGAATCGTTGATGAGCCAGAAAAAATCTTCGTTTGGCGTTGGGGCCATCTCCTCCTAGCCATTGCAAATAAGCAGGCAGAAGATCCCAATTCCGCTCCAAATAATCATGATACGAACTGGTCGGCCATAATTCATAATCAGGAGCAAAGCCATGATGGATACAATTGTGATGGATGTAGCAAAGTTGCCACCACCACCTGGACGCTGTGCGCAAACAGATTCTTTTAACCCCCTCTTGCAGAACAGCACCATGCCTTTTCTTCCTTTTATTGTAGGAGGTACAAAACCCGCCTAGTGCCCTTGTCAACTGGTGGATCAAAAATTCGTTGTGCGTGGCCTTTCCTTCTAAAAGTTTTAAAGAAAGTAGCGTATTCTCTTTAGCCAATTGTTCTTTATCCCATTCCGCTGCAGCTTTCACCCTTATCATAAAATGAAAATGATTGGGCATCAGACAGTAGGCGATGGAATCGGTATAAGGTTCGATGTAGGTATTCCAACGACTCATAAAAGCATCAACTGCCCACTTGCTGGAGAAAATCGACTCACTTGCCACTGCACGATTGTAGATGTGGTAATATGCCCCAGGGATGAGTTCTTGGTGGTAATCGTTGGCCATCGACTTTATCTTTTTTTACTAAAAGTTTAACAAAAATATATAAAATACAAAAAATAGGAACTATTTACGACTAAAAAACATTGACCTAGTAATTTACAAACCATCTTAAAACTTAACGCACATGGGACAGTACATTTCCACTGGTCTTATTTATGAATTTCGAGCCGATCGCAAAAATGTGGAAAAGCTTGACACCGACCCAGAAATAGCAATAAAAAAAGCAGCTAGCGCCTTTGTTGGCAATCCCAGCAGCTTTAATTGCCAACTAGGAAATGATGATAGCTTTTATTGGAAGCTCAATTCAGAACTAGTTACAAAGGAGATGACTAATTTTCTAGAGAAATATTATACCGATTTATATGATAAAGCATCTTCAGCATACAAAAATTATTGTCAACCAATTTTGGATCACTTACCAAACTTCGATTCTGCTGATCAGTATTGGGATTGGGCCGATGAAGAAGGTCCACACTGTTTTTGTATTTGTGATTCCAACTACTCAAAAATAAAAATTGATCACAATGAGCTGGGAATTCAGTTTACGCCTATTCGCTTAAGTCTAGAAGGTAAAGTTTTGGTTGAAGACTTTGATTTGCATCAAGCATTTTTCCAACTTGCCCTGCGGCGTGCTTACTCCGATAGTCCTTTTGGAGGCGCTTTGACGGTTAGAATTCTTGGGTAAACTTGAGCTAGTAGTTAACAACAATTCCTAAGTATGGTGCTCGTCGGTCGCAGGTGCCTAGATTCTACCTTTGTTCGAGCAGGGGTAAAATGTTCAAGGTGGCGTAGACTCTAAGATGTGCGACCGTCGAGCTTGCTGCCGTAGGCAGCGTCAAAGACCGACGAGCGCCCACGTAGTGGTGGGTAAGATCTTCGACTTAGCGCGAGAATAAAGACCCCGATATAGCCTAACTCCCTACCAGCCACTTCGTGGGCGGGCATCCTACCTCTCTCTTGCAATTCCCGAAATGTTCAACCAGGAGTAGGCTCTGAGGCCTGCGACCGTAGAGCCCGCTCACGAAGTGAGCATTTTGGGATCGACGAGCGCACCGCGCAGCGGCTGGTAAGATGTTCAATAAATACCCTACAATCAAAATCCCTCAACATATCCTGTAAAACTGTTCTCAAAGGATGAATATCGCGTTATGTGTGACTCCCTACCCACCACTTCGTGGGCGCTCGTCGGTCCCAAAATGCTCGCTGCGCGAGCGGGCTCGACGGTCGCAGGCTTTAGATCCTACCTTTGTTCAAGCAGCCGTAAAATCCTCAAGGTGAGGTAGACGCTCCTATCTGCGACTTGTCGGCAAGCTACCTCACCTGTACTTCCAGCTGCTTCCCCAATCCAATTTCTACAATCTTCTGCAAAGTACCCAGCTCAATGTCCGCGTGGTTGTTTTCGATGCGGGAAATGTAATGTTTGGTGGTACCGCTCCTTATGGCCAACTCCTGCTGGGTTAAACCCGCGTCTTTTCTGGCTTGCCGCAATATCGTTCCAATTTTTACGCCCTGGTTGCGCTCCAAATCAGGCTCACTGTTTTCGTACAACACCAGGGGATCAAGATCAAAGGGTACCTCAAAAACCATCCCGTTGCTCAATTCAATTTTGTCAAGCACTGTTGGCCAACGCAAAGTGCCTTCATACAAACTCAGACTTTGAAACACCGCTTCATCCAACAAGCGCCGCCGCAATGGATCAGCAGCAAAATGATGTTTGTCAAAAAACTGCTCAAAATCAATTACCCGATACTCCCCATTGCTGAAAGCGACGTAGACCTTCCAGCCCTGGATCGTATTCAATTTAATAATGCGTGGTATTTTGGTTGTTTTGCTCATTAGTAGTGGGGCACTAGTTTGCTGCAAAGTTGATGCTATCAAAGGGGCGATAAAAAAATAAATGCTCATTTTGCCAGAGGATTAGATAAGTAAACGGTTCAATTTAAGTGTCTTATCTAATCCTTTGGCTCAGGAAAAATGAACATTTATTTTTGCCCCACTACAAAGGCTAAATGGGCGTTTGGATGGCAGTACAGAAACCACTAAATGAACTTGGCCTGGTAAGCTTCGAGGCTTTGCTCCGCTTCAACTTCGCTAAGGCCCTCGGCTTGCAACTGAGCCAAAATGACTTGGGTTACGCGTT
>JAIXOO010000267.1 GCA_027486765.1 Saprospiraceae bacterium | reverse complement strand
CCCGCACAGCTTTTGCTCCTTTGACCATGTTGTATAATTTTTGTCGGGAAGCCCATCTTGCGGTTTGGCTCAAACCACAATCTGGGGCTACGGCCAGTTTTTCCGCCGGAACGTACTGTAAGCAACGTTTGATGCGCTCAATTACATCGGCTTCCGTTTCGATGTAGTAGTTTTTGACGTCAATGATGCCCACGGCTACGTCCATTTTTTCGGCAAAAGGGGCCAATAATTCAATTTCGGCAAATTCCCGGTTGGCCATTTCGATGTGAATTTCATCTACGTTAAGGTCCAAAAAATCGGGAATCATGGGTTTGATGCTGCGAAAACCCACCGGGCGGCCTTTGAAATTGCCAAAACACATGTGGGTCGACAAGCGGCATTTGCCCTGGATGGATTCCACGGTGCGGTTGAAGATGTCGACAAAACGTTTGGTATCTTCCTTGTAGGCGTAACAACTCATTGAGGGTTCGTCTACTGTAATCTCGGTGCACCCAGCCGCTACCAAATCCTCCAGCTCTTTGCGTACAATCGGCAAAAGCGCTTCGGTGATCGCGTACCGATCTTTGTACTGCTCGTTGGGCAACATGCGCCCGCTGAGGGTGTAGGGTCCGGGTACGCTGCATTTGAGGGTAGGTCCAGTTGGAGCTAATTTTTTCAGGCGCAGGTATTCTTTGACGGCCCCAAGTCCTGCGGGTGCGCGTAAGGGCTCTACGATGCTGTGCTTGCCACGTTGGTCGTGCGCCGCTGGGCCAAATTTACGGGTCTCCGTGTCATTGTTTTGAATGCCTTTGATGTAGCCGTAAAAGGAAAGGTTGAAATCCAGGCGGGTTTGTTCGCCATCGGTGATGACATCCAATCCGGCGCTAACCTGGTCGTGGATGGCCGCAATCACCGCGTCTTCGATCATCTCTTCAATGTCCGCCTGGCCAAATTGCCCCATATGGCGGGTTGCAAATTCCAGCCAGCCCGGAAATGGGTAACTTCCAACGACGTTGGTGCGGATAGGTGTAGGTTGCATGGAGTGTCTGATGTTTTGGTAAATATAGGGAAAAGGTTGAAAAAGTTGAAGGAGGTCGAGAAGGTTGTGGTTGCCACAGCGGCTTAGGGACGGGGATGAAATAAAGCCCCAAAGTTGACTCGGCTATTTTTTGACTTGGCAAGGCGCGAGGAAGACACATCTTGAACTACGCAACGCACACTAGGGAGAGTGTGTCCAATCAGCTACTTGAACTCATCCGCCTTTACAACATACCAATTGTCCTACTGCTCTACTACCCCACAAATCTGCACTTCATCTGCCAAATATGGCACCATTTTGACCCCGCTGGTGCGGTTTTCAAAGTAAATATCCACATTGGCTGGATGAATAGCAAGTTTGTCATCATTGATTAAAAAAATCAAAACTATTGATGTAAAAACATAACGATTTTTTACCTTAACGTGCTGATTTCTGATAGCTTTGAGTAGCTTAAGGTCAATTAAAATGGTGGTAAGGTGTCGGATATGGAAAGATGGGTGGTGGGTAAGACATGTTGTGCGCAAATAGAAAAAAGAAAAATGAACCAAGAAATATTTGAGACAATAAAATTAGATGACGAGTTTGTAATCTACAGCTCGAATGTCATAAAAGAGTTTGATTTTGACTTTAACAAATTCACAGAAATATGGAATCAACATCCTGAATATTACCACAAAATAAATATGTACGGAAAAGAAATTCCAACACCAAGATGGCAACAATCTTATGGAAAAAACTATAGTTATACTGGTTCGATAAACAATGCTCTACCAATCCCTGATAATTTAAAAATGTTCTTAGAATGGTCGCAAATCAATATTGATAATCGATTAAACGGCTTACTATTAAATTGGTATGATGGACAAAAAGGACATTACATAGGCGCACATAGAGATGACACAAGAGACCTTTTTAAAGACAGCCCTATAGTGACCATTTCACTTGGTCAAGAAAGAATTTTTAGAATGCGTAGATATAAACAAAAAGATTTTAAAGATATTACATTTAGAAATGGAGAAGTTATAGTTGTTCCTTGGAATACAAATTTGGAATGGACACATGAAATACCGAATTTAAAAAAATATGACGGAAAGAGAATTTCAATAACATTACGAGCATATTTATGAAAGGTAAATAATAAGAACTGTACAAAACAAGCTACAACGGCATATTGGCTAAATGCTGGTGCGCCATATAGCTTGATTTTCACTCACACATCACCATCCCCTTCCCCCAATATGGCATCAATTGCGTGAACTCATCCGCCTTTACAACATACCAATTGTCCCACCGCTCTACTACTCCACAAATCTGCACCTCATCCGCCACGTAAGGTGCCAGTTTATCATTGATGGGCTGGCCGTTTTTGTCCAACACAAAACAATATTGCTGCTCGCCATTGGAAGTTTTGGCCTTAAAAAACGCCGGAATCCCGCCGGCCAAACAACGAATGGCACAAGAGCGGTGCGGCTTTCCTTCGCCGGGGCGCATCACGCCGAGGTAACATTTGGGGTCGAGGATTTCGCCACGCAAGGTGGCTTTACCCAATTGAACAGGTGTTGAAGCAACGTCCTTCAGCTTGGAAAAACCCTGGAATAAGTCTTTTTCTGGCCCCAATTCAAAGGCCACAACCCCATCGTAATAAATCAATTTGCCTTTCAGTCGTATCCCTTTACCCGTCAGGGATTTACCAGTTTTTTGGGCTAAAGCTTCGAGTGCAGGGTTGGCACTTTTTTTGCCCATTCCAATCAATAGAATGCGCTGAAAGTGTTCGATTCCTTTTTCATCAATGCCCAGTGGAATTTTAAAACAGGGAATCGGTTCAGTAATCAAAATGCCTTCCAAAGTCCGCAAGTGGGCGATTTCGTATTTAGAGGGGATGAACCCGCGTTGGCTGAGCACCAACAATCCAGCGATGAGGGGCACTAAAACCACCAAGCACCAGACCACGTATTTGACCCATTGGCCATAACTTTTCGGCGCTTTGTCTTGCCAGCCGATGTAAAAATCTTCGTTCATTGGGTTAGGTTTAGACTTGAATAATCGCCGCGGGGCGTTCGGTTCCTTCGGGATACGGACTTGGGTTGACCCATACCATTCCATCGACAATTTTCACATCGTAGGTCTCCAACTTTTCGGTAAAAGGCGGCGGCGATTGCCCATTTTGTGGTAGGTATTGGTAGCCATGCCAGGGGCAGGTGATGCAGCCGTCTACAATTTTCCCTTCGCCGATCGGCCCATGCTGGTGGCGACAAATGTTGTTGACCGCCGACACCTTACCCTCGTAGCGGAACACGGCAATGTTTTGGCCTTCCAAATAAACCATCTTCGCCCGATTTTCGGGAATGTCCTCAGCTAAACAGACCTGGTAGTACCCCTCCCCCACTGCGGGTTTGTCCATTTGTTCCTGCAAACGTTTTTTCTCTACTCCTGCTGCCATCAAATGTAGCGAAACCAGGACCAGCAGACCAAAACCTACAAAGCCGATCCACATGGGCGACTGCTCCAGTTGAATCACCCCCAACATCACGTGAAAAACCAGCAGCCCATAGGCCAGGTACACCAGCATGTGCAGGCTTTTCCACCAACGTGGACTCAAGTTTTTCAACCAAAAATCATGGCTGGTAGCGGCCATCAAAAACAGGATCACCAAGGCAAAAAAGCCCAGAACCTGAAAAGGAAAATCCTGCAAGGAGCCATAATGGGTATTGGAAGCAAAAACCGAAAACAGGGGATCTACGTAGCCCAAACTGTGAAATTGGATGATGTTAAAAACCCCGTGTACTGCACCAATCAAAAAAGTAGTCACCCCCAAATGCCGCCGGTTGTACAACAATGGCAAAAAGCGGTGATCCAAACGCGCCAGTGGCCCGATGCACAAAATGAATTGCAGCATGATGAAGGCCAAGGTGCCAGTGGCCCGAATGATCAGCGTTTCAGGGCTGATCAAGGGGTAAAAGACCAGTTGCAACAGGGTAAAAGTCAACAGGTACAAAGCCATGATCCCGCCCATGATGCGGTCATAGCGGCGTTTTTGGCGGTTCCATTGTACGGTGGTATAGTTGACACTCATGGGTTAAAGTTGAATTTTTGGATGCCCGTTTTTTCAAGGGGGTTCACAATTTGTAAAAAGTAGGGTGCTTTGGCTAGGCGCGTCCCAGAAATTGGAAAGCGTTGGATTCCTTTTGGCCCCAACATACCGATGAAGGTATATTGCCAATACAGTTGTGCTACTGGCTGCGCCAAGGGTTTTTTGAAGATAAATTCCAATTGTGTGCCTATTGTAGAGTCCCCGCGAAGATTTATCGTAAGTTCCTCAGATTCCTGGGTATCTAGGATTCGGGGCAAGGGTGAATCAATTTTCCGAAATAGTTTTGTCGGGGTGACTGGTTGCGGCAAAACCCAGACTGCCGCAGCAAAAACAAGGCAGAGCAGGACGCTGCCGATCTGCCAGATTATGCGATGTCGCTTGCGCAATTCAGGAACCATGTCTTTTTTGTTTTAACGTGAATTTTGAATTAATTGCATTGATAATCAATACTGTGTGACTTCTACGAAGTCGTAAAAAACTCATTTGCAACATTTCTACAAATGTACGACTTCTACGAAGTCGATCTGATGACCTCGGAGAGGTCACACATTTGTAGAAAATGATCGTAGTTAAGGCATTACGACTTCGGAGAAGTCGCACATTTTGCGCAGTTAATTCAAAATTCACCTTTGTTTTAACCATTTGTTGAGCAATATTACCCACAAAGCGATGGTGGCAGGTAAAAGCAACAAACGGGTTGGCCAACTCGCGCCGTGCATGTTTTCATCAATTTGCTCCACACCTTTGAATACAAACCAGAGCCCAAAGATCAGACCCAGGCCCAAGTAGCCATACAATACAAAAAGCAGGATTTGCAACCAGTACATAAGCCGTGTTTTAAGCTTCGTTGTAAATTTTCAAAACCGTTTCGCGCAGATGTTGCCCCGACTCAGTAAACAGGAAGTGGATGCTATCAGCAATAGCCTCGGGTGTGGTCCATTTTTCAAAATCGGCATCCGGCATCGCTTCCCGGTTGGGCGGAGTATCGATGGTGCTGGGAACGACCACTGAAGCACGAATGCCCTTGTCTTTGCCGTAGGCATTGATGATATTGGCCAGTGCGGCCAACAAGGATTTGGACAAGCCGTAAGCCACATTGTACAATGCTGCCTGAGCATCGATGGCTGCCCGTGAGCCAATCAGTACAAAATGCCCGCCCCCATTGGCTTCAAAATGGGGCAAAAGGGAATGTACCACGAAATAGGCCGTTTCAAAATTCAACTTGTACATCTTTTGCAAAGCAGCGCCATCCGCAGCCAGCAATCCTCCCGGAGCGTAGCCCCCAACCAGCAGCACCGCCGCATTCAGATCAGGGCTTTTTTTACAAATGCCATCGATATAAGTTTGAGTCGCTTTTTCATCGGTCAAATCAACTGCGCCAATTTCTGCATCGGTACGAGGAGAAGCCGAGCGATCCGTTCCGTATACTTTAAATCCTTCGTTGACAAATTTTTGGAGCACAGCATGCCCCAGGTTGCCGGAAGCACCGGTGATCAAGATTGATTTTTGCATGGATTTTTGGTTTATGGGTGATAAATCATGACCTAAAAATACACATTTCACCACATAGATTTATCAATCAATTCAGCTACCAAACCCGTCCAGCCAGTTTGATGCGATGCACCCAGGCCATGGGCAGAATCCCCGTGAAAATATTCATAAAAGAGCAACAAATCGCGGAACTGCGGGTCGGCATGGTAGCGCTTGTTTTCACCATGTACTGGTCGATGGCCCGATTCGTCGCGTTGAAAAATGGACACCAGTCGCCTGGAGAGTTCATCCGCCGCTTGTTCCAGGGTAATCCAATGATCCGATCCGGTAGGGAATTCCACTTTAAGGCCATCACCATAATGTTGGGCATAGGCGCGGAGAGAATGGCCAATAAGGTAATTCATCGGCATCCAAACCGGGCCACGCCAGTTGGAATTGCCGCCAAACAACCCCGTGGTAGATTCTCCTGGCTCGTAAGTCAAGCCAAATTCCTGCCCGGCAATATTGACTACGTAGGGATTTTTATGAATTTTGGACGCCGAGCGAATCCCACCTTTACTCAGGAATTCCTTTTCATCAAATAAAGCTTGCAGCAAACGCAATAAACGATCCTTGGGTACCAGTGACAACAAAATATTGCCATGGTCTTCCAACTCGTCAATCACCAGGTACTCCTGGTTGGCTTCCCGATATTTTTGGAACCACTTCAAGCGATTGTAAAAATTGGGAAGTTTTTTCAATTTTTCCCGATCCAGTTCCATCACGGCAAACAGCGTAGTCAAACCGACCAAAGATCTGATTTTCATTGGAATGAACTCCCCATTGGGCAAGGCCAGAATGTCGTAAAAGAAACCTTCCACCGGATCCCAGGACCCCGTCCAGTGTTCACTGATGTCGTTCAGGGAGGCGGCTATGTAGGTGAAGTGTTCAAAAAACTTGGTCGCTACATCTTCAAAAGCCAGGTCGTCTTCACCCAAAATCAGGGCCATTTCCAGCATGTTCAAGCAATACATGGCCATCCAGGCAGTACCATCCGCTTGCTCCAGATAGCCGCCACCGGGGATGTAGCTGCTGCGGTCAAAAACGCCGATGTTGTCCAGTCCCAGGAACCCACCTTCAAAAACGTTGTTTCCCTGATGGTCTTTGCGGTTGACCCACCAGGTAAAATTGATGAGCAGTTTTTGAAACACCCGTTTGAGAAAAACCTTGTCGTCATTGCCATTCCTAGCTTTGTCCATTTTATAGATTTGCAAACAAGCCCAGGCGTGCACGGGAGGATTGACATCCCCAAAATTCCACTCGTAGGCGGGAAGTTGCCCATTGGGGTGCATGTACCACTCGCGCAAAAACAAAATGAGCTGTTGTTTGGCAAACTCGGCATCGACCATCGCCAGGGGTACACAATGAAAAGCCAGATCCCAGGCCGCGTACCAGGGATATTCCCATTTGTCGGGCATGGAGATAATGTCCTCATTATTCAGGGTTTTCCAATGGTGATTGCGCCCATGTTTGCGACTGCTGGGCGGCGGCGGGGTGCCGGGGTCACCATGGAGCCAACGTGGGACATCGATGTTGTAATACTGTTTGCTCCAAAGCATCCCAGCAAAAGCCTGGCGTTGGATGTTGGCCAAATCTGCATTGTCGCCTTTTTTGAATGGCTGGTAAAATGCATCCGCTTCGGCGATCCGCTTGTTGAAAGTGGCGGTATAAGTAGCGCCAAGGGGATCTTCCAGTTTCGCTTTTTTGGTCAAACGCAACTTGATTTCCACTGTTTCCCCAGGAATGAGGTCAAAACGGTAGTGTGGTGCGAATTTGGTACCGGAAGAATTGCCCTCCAGAAAATTATCGTCCTGAATCACCGCCCGATGAAACGCATCCTTGACGAATGGACTGGCATTAGGGGAACCGAAAATTCGCTCGGTATTGGTTTCGTTTTCGGTAAACAACAGTTGCTGAGGAGAATCAAAATACAGGTAATAATCGCCTAGTTTGGGATGATGGGCACGCACCACTTCCGCGGAATGCTCCACCCGGATAATGGGTTTTTCCGACAACAGCCCAAAAGACCATAGATTACGAAACCACAGGGTTGGGAGCAGGGAAAGTTGGCCTTGCTTGTGGCCGCGTACATGAGCGGTAATGCGCACACAGATGTCATCTACGTCTGCTTTTGCGTATTCGGTATAGACGTCGTAGTAACACCCCTCGTCGAATGCCGCAGAATCGTGCAGTTCAAATTCTGGTTCATCCTTAGAACGTTGACGGTTGACCTGCACCAAATCCTGGTATGGGAACGCTTCAAGCGTGTACTTGTACAGGTGTTTCATGTACGAGTGCGTCGGCGTACTGTCGAGGTAATAGTACAACTCCTTGACGTCCTCGCCGTGATTGCCTTCCGGGCCGCTGAGGCCAAAAAGTCTTTCTTTCAAAATGGGATCTTTGCCATTCCACATTGCCAGACCAAAGCAGAGATTGCACAGGTTGTCAGAAATGCCCGCGATCCCGTCTTCACCCCAGCGGTAGACTCGAGATCGGGCGTGGTCATGCGGAAAATGCTCCCAAACCTTACCCTGCTCACTGTAATCCTCCCGTACCGTTCCCCACTGGCGTTCGCTCAAATAAGGACCCCATTTTAGCCATTTTTTACTGCCACTGTATTGTTCTTGAAGCCTTATTGCTTCCTGGTTTGGATTAGATGCTGCCATTTGGATAAAATTTGAGGAAAAGTACCCGATTGAATATTGCTCTATTGTTCTACGCTTTAACCTTGAAAAAGATCACCTGTTGTCTGTCCATCCTGAATAAAGGTTCTGATCGCATGCCGAAGTATCTAATTCGTCCGCGCAGAAACATTTGGCAGGCTTTCTGCCCATTCGACTAAACCACAAGGGGTAAGCAAGCCGTTCTACTGCAAAATTCAAGGTAATGAAAATACTATTGCAATCCATTTTGGTTTTAGGCCTAGTGTTCAACGGCCTTTCTCTGCTGGCTCAAAATACCCAGAAAATCAACGTTGACAAAAAGAATCTGGCCGTTGAAGGGTATGACCTGGTCGCCTATTTTGAAGACCACAAACCCGTGAAAGGTTCGGAGGAATTCAGCTTCAAACACGAATCCGCCACCTATCAGTTCGCTTCCAAAGCCCACTTGAACACCTTCAAAAAGAACCCTGAAAAATACCTGCCTCAGTACGGTGGTTATTGCGCTTATGGCGTGTCCCGGGGGTATGCGGTGGGTGTGGACCCAGCTGCCTGGTCGGTCGTCGACGGAAAACTGTACCTCAACTACAGCCTCAAGGTGCAAAAAACCTGGAGCGAAGACAAATCTGGCTACATCAAAAAAGCGGATGGAAACTGGCCGAGCATCGTGGACAAAAAATAAAGCGGGAATGGAATAAAAATTAGGGCGATATTTGGAGTCCATAAGTATCGCCTTAATTCATTGCCATGCGTCAATTTTTTCGCAAACTGGTCATTGGCCTCTTGCGTTTTCAAATCAACACCATTGCGCTGTTTTCGCTGGGTTGGGCCGGGCGCAAAGCCCTGGACATTTTCCGCACCCCGCACAAAGGTCGCCTGCGCGAGCAGGACAAAACCTTTCTGGCAGGAGCCAAATGGGAAACCCTGCAAGCCGAAGGGCTCGATATTCAAACCTACCTCTGGGAAGGCACTGGGCCAAGCATCCTACTGGCCCACGGCTGGGAGAGCAATTCGGCACGTTGGCGTACCTTCATCAATGTATTTAAGAAAAAAAACTACCGCATCATCGCACTGGATGCCCCCGGGCACGGTGCCACCAGCGGCAATCGTTTTGATGCCCATTGGTACGCACTGGTGCTCAAAGCCGTAGCTGAAAAATTTCAACCAAACTTCATCGCCGGGCATTCGGCGGGAGGGATGGCGCTGATGTATTACCTCTCCGAATTCAAACCTGCCTTTGTACATGGCGGAGTGGTAATCGCCGCGCCTTGCAGTTTGCGCCGGGTTCTGAACAATTTTAATGCCGTACTACACCTGAGCGAACGCGCCATGCAGGGCATGGAAATCGCCATCAACGACCAATTTGGCGTTCCCGTAGATTCGTTCAACCTCTATGATTTTGCCGAAAAAAACAAACCCCCCGGCCTAATGATGTACGACGCCTGCGATGATGTCGCTTCGTTTGCGGAAGGGCAGAAGCTGGCGGCGATCTGGAAAAAAAGTAGGTTCGAAGGGTACAATGGACTGGGTCATAGCATGAACAATAAGGCGGTGGCGGAGGAGATTGGGGTGTTTATGGAGGGGGTGGGGTGAAGAAAT
>JAIXOO010000384.1 GCA_027486765.1 Saprospiraceae bacterium | reverse complement strand
TTGCTCAGTGGGATATTGCGGGCGTTGCACAACAATTGCAGGTATTCTGATCCGGTGATTTTAGGCAAAAAATAAGGGTTGGTGGGTAAAAAACCCAGTTGGTTTTTCAAAATCGGATAGGGACTGTTGATGCTCCCAGAGCACGGTTCCAAACCCGCAATACACTTGAACAAGGTGGTTTTGCCCGCGCCGTTTTCGCCCACTATGCCGTATACCTTTCCCGGTTCCAGCTCGAAATTGATCTGTTTCAACACCGCCTTCGAGCCGTAATTTTTACTCAAATTTTCAATCTGAATCATTGCAGGTAAGCATTTAGCTGCTGAACAGCTCGTTTATAAAAGAGGGGCAGCACGACCAACAGCAAGGGTGGAAACCACATGGCAAGGCCAAAAAACAGCGCCTGAGGCAGGCTCATCTCCCGAGGGTAAGCCGAGTATTTGGCCAAAATCATCGCCCCAATCAGGAACAGGCCTAAACCTAAAATGAGCAATAGAATCCAGCTCTTGTCCCAGAAAAAAATGCTCAAAACTACCATCAAAGGCAGCGTCAGCATGCTTAGGTAGAGCCAGGCGGTTGCCGTTTTTTTGAGCAAAAATTGCCGTGGCGTGCAGTTGTACATCCACACGTAATAGTCGTTTTCCGGCAGGGCATAATGGCTCATGGCCAATAAACATACAAAGGCTAGGCTCCCCACACCAAGGTTGAAATTGGCGACCTCAATGGCCTTCCAGGCTACAAAATAGGCAATCAAATAGAGCAGCCAATATTTGCGAAACCCCGTTGTAAACTCAAATGGAAAGCGGGAAAAAGGGGTCGGAATGGTCAGATTATAGCTAGTGCCTGAGTTAAACAAGCTGAGTGCCAAAGCTGCCAGCAATAAGCCTCCTGCCAATAAAAATTCTGCTTTGCAGCACAAAAAAACGATAAATGGCAGAACGAGTAGGCCATTTTCGGCAGCCCGGACTTGTCGATAAGTGGCCAAAGGAAAAGTCGTTTTTAAAAAATCATTGCGTTCTTTTTCGCCAAAACTCAATACCAGGCTAAGCCCAGTGGCCGCATAAATGTAGCCAGCATAAGTCGTTTTGTAAAATAGGTAGAAGGATATGCCGAGGAAAACCAGTACACCAAGGAAGTAACCCAAAACAGGCTGCAATCCCAGTTCTTCCATTTTCCGGCTCTGGATCCGTTGTTGAAGGACAAAATAATAGTACATGCGCCGATTAGTTGCCAATAAGACTAAAAAATTACAATGGGGGTTATTTTTGCATCACCTCCACCGTATTCAACTCCGGCCCGCCGCCCCGGTTTTTTGACCCAGCGCCGATGTACAATTTTCCTTTGACCTGCACAACCTGGGTACCGTGGCGGGTAGTTGTGAGTTTAGCCCATTTTTCCCAAACATTCTTTTTTACATCATAAGCTTCCACCTCATTGTGCGCCTCCACATGGGCAGTCGATTCGCCACCAATGACGACTACTTTACCTTTGTACGCAATGGCAGTGGCTCCGGCCCGTGGCGTGGGAATGTTTTTGCTCGCATCCAGAGTTTTCCAGGTATTGGTCTTAAAATCGTAAACATCGACTTCATTCAAAGTAAGTTGCAACACCTGATTGGTTTTGGCCCAAGAAGTACGGCCACCAGCCACCACCAGTTTGTCTTTGACCACGGCTACGGATATGTGATCGCGGGCGTGAGGCGCATCAGGCAATTTCCGCCAGGTGTTGGTAGTTGGGTCATATTCGTCAAACCAACCGACAAAGCCATCCCAATGCCCATCTTGAATGCCACAAACGATGTAAAATTTATCATCGCGAATGAAGGTACCCGCGGCACCACGCAGCCGGTCTTTGGGGATTTCCGGGCCTTTGCGCCAGGCATTTTGTACGGGATTAAAAATGTAGATGTTTTCGATGGGCTTTTCGTGGGGGTAAGAACCCGTAAAAGCGCCCATAACGTAGATTTCCCCTTTGTAACTCAAGGCCTGAAAGTGGCTCATTTCCAGCGGCGTTTGTTGCAAAGCCTTCCAGGTTTTGGTCGACAAATCGAGTTCATCCACGGGCCGCATGCCCCTGCCGCCCAACAAATATAGGCGATTGCCAATGGCAGCCATGGCGTTTTCGTGACGGGCGCTACACTCGTTTTGGGTGGGTAAAATCTGCCAGTTTTGAGCGGTAATAACCCCGCTGAGGCACAGCAGGCTGAGGAAAAGAAGACCAATGCGCATGTTTGTTCAAGTTTGGGTAAATATAAGAAAGAGGAAAGTTAGCACTACATTTTTGGTAGAATTATGTCGCAATTGCCCCACAAGCTGTCGTATTTACACCACATTTTATTTTAAAAGTTATTTTATCTTTGCAATGTCAAACTTTTTAAACATATCACCTCTCTAATAAAAAAAAACAGTCCTGATGCAAAATAAAATCTATCCCTGCCTCTGGTTTGATGGCCAGGCCAAAGCAGCAGCCGAGTTTTACTGCTCCGTTTTTGGAGACGGTAAAATCACGACCGACAGTGGTATGGTGGTCAACTTTGAACTGAGTGGCCAAAAATTCATGGGCCTCAACGGTGGGCCTCAGTTCAAAATTAATCCTTCCATTTCTTTTTATGTGGTTTGCCAAAGCGAGGCCGAGATTGATGGTGTGTGGGCTCAGCTCAGCAATGGAGGTATGGTGATGATGCCCCTCGGCAAATACGCCTGGAGTGAAAAATACGGTTGGTTACAAGACCAATTCGGGGTATCCTGGCAATTGACCCTGGGTAAAATGGAGGATGTTGGTCAAAAATTCTCCCCGCTAATCATGTTTGCCAATGAACAGAATGGCAAGGCTGAAGCAGCGATTGAATTGTATTCCAGTTTGTTTCCTGAATCGTCTCTTGTAGGTATTGCCCGTTTTGAAGAAGGAGAACCCACTCCCGGTTTAATCAAACACGCCCAGTTCAAACTCCATGATCAGGTTTTTATGGTCATGGACGCTCCGGGTACCCATAATTTCAATTTAAATGAAGGTTTGTCTTTGGTGGTGGATTGCCAGGGCCAGGAGGAAGTTGACCATTATTGGAATGGCTTCACCGCAAAAGGTGAAGAAAGTATGTGCGCCTGGTTGAAAGATGAGTTTGGAGTGTCCTGGCAAATTGTACCTCGCGAATTGATGTTTGCCCTAGCAGACCCAGATCCCGACGCTGCGCAATACGCGATGAACGCCCTGTTTCAAATGCGGAAAATCGA
>JAIXOO010000358.1 GCA_027486765.1 Saprospiraceae bacterium | reverse complement strand
TCTTTCAAGGAGTGGTTGTTGTCCATAAAGGGAGTGCCAACCAACAATGGCGGATGATGGATAAACAAAATGATATCGCCTTGCAGTTGTTGGAGTTGCTGCTGCAACCACTCCAGCTGGGGCGCTTCCACCTTGTAGGTTGAAGTATCCATAAATAAAACCGGCCGCCCACCCCAATTTCGGCCAAAATACAATCCATCTGGCTGGTAATCAGCTTGTCGTTGAAAAGCCTGTGTTAACAATTGAGAATCATCGTGATTGCCTGCAATCACTTCATAGGGAATGCGCAATTGATCCACCCATTCTTTGACCCAGGCATAGATTTCCGGGTCGCCCTGGCTATAACAGAGGTCGCCAGATAGCACCAGATAATCGGGGCGGCGCTCTTGTACGGCAGCGATGATGCGTCGAAAATTTTCCCTTACATCTACAAAGTAAGTGTCCTCTCCTTCCTGTCCGATGTGCAGATCGGTAATTTGAATAACTCTCATAGCCTGGGTTGTGTACCTGATTTGGTCAGGCACTATGTGTATCTACTCCGCAAAATAAAAATTTTACCGTAGTAGTGGGGCAAAAATAAATATTCATTTTTCTTGAGCCAAAGGATTAGATAAGACACTTGAAATGAAACGTTTACTCATCTAATCATTTGGCAAAATGAACAATTTATTTTTTACCGCCCCGTAAATCCACCTTACGATCATTAATGTATTGAAACAAGGCATACAAGGAGGCTCGAGAACGGACTGGGAGCTGTTGTATTTCGGATTTCTGCCAAGTATCTTCCAGCCAATTTTGATAGTGACTCAATACTTGCGCCGAGTAATCATCCAGGTACTGTATGCTCTGCTCCTGGCTCAATTTTTCAGCCACATTTTGCATCCATTCCACTTGCATTCCTTGTAAATCAGTAACGATCAATTGGCGGCCTCTAGCATAATTGAGGGCAATTTTTCGGTGCAAACGCTCAGCTTGCCACCACAAGGATGCGTCGGGTTTGGCACCCGGTTGGGACCATTCGGGAGTAAGCAGGGTTTTTCCGCCAAAAAAGAAGGGCAAATACACCGAAAGGCAGGGCATTGAGGTACCTGTCAGCCACATGGTTGGCGTACTGCCGTCGAGGGGCAATTCAAAAACCATCGACCCTGTGGTTTGGCTGGGATTGGTTGGCCCGGTGGAATGCATGCAGACATTTCCAGTACCTCCATGAGAAGGATCGTATTCGTTTTCGGGCTCGTCGCCGTGTTGACGCAAGATTTGCATGGCACTGAGGGCATCCAGACCTGGATTGTTTTGGATGGCCTGGGTAGAATAATTCCGCCGCACTTTGCATTTGCTCATGCGGGTATAAAACCAATCAGAATAGGCTTTGGCAAACGAAAAGGGTTCTCCTTTTTTAGTCCACCCCCGCAATAGCGCATATTCTTCCGCATGGGGACTCATGCGATCATAAGCTTTGTCCAAGGTAAGCCCATTGGAGATGGCATAATGGCTCTTTATCTTTTTAGCCACCCAATGTGGTCCCGCCGTTTCAAATACCCAGGCCGTATGGCGATCGGCGATCAAAAAACTATTGTGGTAAAAAAAGCGCCGATTGCGGTAGCCCCCACAGGCATCTTGGCCGTAGTCGGCCAGGAGTTGGATCATCAATTCCAGGGCTGCATCAGCGGAGTTGCAACGTTCAAGCGCCAAGCGCAATAGGTCCATCCCCGTCAAACCCAGGTTTTTCTTTTGAAAACCAATCTTGGTGAATACCGCTTCATTGCCAATGACCAGGCCGTGTTCGTTGGCCCCCATTTCTGCACCCCACATCTGGAAGGGTTTGGACAGAATGACTTCATGGGTGAGAGCTGCCTGAGGGATTTCGATATAAGTGCATTGGAGTTTTTTTTCGGTAGGTTCCCGGCGGGGAAAACGAACTATGGCCTGGGCTTCATTCGGTTCACGGTCGGAGTTTTTACCAAAAATGAGTCGGTCGGAAGTGATTTTGATGAAGGTATCACACATAGAATAGGTTGTATGGCTGGTTGAAAATAAGGGCTACATTGTGCACCAAATGGGTTGTATGGACACTGCCATACAACCCATTTTATTTTAATTAACCCCGCCTTGATCAAAAGAGTTTGCTACCCTTCCTTTCATTCCGAGTGAATACCCGAATACCTACCGAACCAGTTGAATGACCTTTCGATATATCTGCTCTTTATCAAAGCATTGAAGTTCCAATAAATAGATCCCGTGTGTAAGCGGTGGAAGATTAAACTGGACGGTACTTTGAGCATTTACCTGGCTGTATTTTTCCTGGTTCAACAATTGTCCGCCGATCGTATACAGCGTTGCATGAACGGGGCCTGAATGCCCCTCTGTCAAGCTAAAATTTACTGCATTAGCGTATTGTAGTGGGTTGGGGAATACTTTCCAAATGTTTTGCTGATCATTGGTTTCCTTCACTCCAACCAAGGTGCTACTCGTATCCTGGGGAGGGCTCAGCGGGTCACTACTCGGGATGATGTACCAGCGTTGCGCATCGTTGCCGATATAGGTCTGCAAGCTGACATCCGTTCCATTCAGATTGCCCTCCAGGTATAAATTACTTTTGTGGTTTTTGAAATAAAACGTGCTGTCTCCGGCCTGTTCGATTACCCAATTTTGAGCTGAGGTGCCATTCACCCTGAATTGCCAAATTTTTGTACCCGGAGTAGTACCCCCACCAAAGGCATCAAGGGCCAAATTGCTGTGTTTGGCAATAATGTTCCATAACTTTTCGGGCGTTTTTTTGAAATAAAAGGCCTGGTGGGGGGCTTCCTTATTGGCGTTTTGTTGCAAAAAAACACCAGCACCCAAGGCTCCGCCAGCGATCTCCAAAACCCTCCCGGTCGCTTTGTTGCGGATGTAGCTGGCCTTTTCAGGAATTTGAAATAAATTGGTAGCAACTCCGGCGCAAGCATCCAGCTGGATAGAAGTCATTCGGGCTACACCTTTGCCAATCCATTGTTTGTGTGCTGCGTCCCAATTGCCTTTATAGCCACCCTGAATATTGCCCGCTACATTGCATACAAAAACAGAACTGTAATTGAGTAAATCATCATTGCTTAAATTCATTGCCTTGGAAACGCTGAAATAGCCCAACCAGGAATATTGCTTCAAGCAGGTCAGGTCTTTACTGGCCTGCTCAGCCAGATCACCTACCAAAAGGTGATCGTTGTGGTCCCCTGGATTGTACAAACTATTGGTTTCGGGAATATTCAGGGTGGCGTAGCTGTACCCCGATGTTTCAGCAATGATGATGCGTTGAATGGTCTTCACCAAATCAGTCCAACCTTGATAAGTTGCAGAACTGTCCACCGCAGTAATTTTCGAAATATCCCCATCCCGCAAACGTTTGAGGGATTGATTTCCGGTGCCGGTATATCCTTTGCCATCGCCATTGCCTTCGGGTAATCGCAGGTAATAACTTTTGGTATGCTTGTACTGCACCTGAAAAATCTGGTGCGCATTGGCGTACACATATTTGGCGGATTCACTACGATCTGGCGCTGAGGCGATGTCGGCCAGAAATTTTATCGAAAGCCGAGAGCCATTGTCTCGGGCTTGATAATATGGAATAGTCCCGGTTCCTCCTTTGCCTAGTCCCGCATCACCTGCCGTAAGGGTAATAAAAACCGTTTTCTGCTTGGCATTCGTGACATCGGCGAAGGCATTTTTCACCATAAACAACTGCCAATCATCCTGATGCGCCACAATATAGAATGCAACCGATTCTTGTGCAAAGGCCAATTGGGCCAGAAGAAAAAGGGCAAGGCACCAACTTTGGCGCAAAAAACGGGTATATGGAGTTGACATTGTGTTGAAAATTTATGGTTTTAGAGATTGGAATGGTTGGATCAGACCTGTACTTTTTGGATGGCTGCAGGTAAAGTGCGCCAGAGGATCCATAAATCCAGCCAAAGGCTGTAGCGGTTCGCGTATTCGATATCCAGCTTTTTACGGCCATCTTCACTAACGTTGGCTTTGCCGCGTTCGGTTACTTGCCACAAACCAGTAATTCCGGCCGGCGCAGCAAAACGCGCTACCCAATCATCCTGGGTCAATTTCTCGGCTTCATACAAGGGCAAAGGTCGATTGCCGACCAAAGACATGTCTCCCAATAAGACATTGAACAATTGAGGCAATTCGTCAATGCTGGTATTGCGGATGAAATGCCCAATGCGGGTAATGCGCGGATCATTTTCGATTTTGACAAAAGTATTGCCTTCCTTTCGTGCCTTTTGGTGCAAAAACGCTTCTTCACCGATGAATCCATCGTCCTGGAGTAGGATAATGTGGTCTTCGTAGTGTACTTCATCAGCTTCTGCGGCTGGTTGTTGCTGCTCGTACTGATTCAAGTGTTTTAATCCTTTCAGCAACTGGTCAGCATTGGGGCGCATGGAGCGAAATTTGTAAAAGTCAAAGGTCCGATAGCCCTGGCCTACCCTTTTGGCGCGATAAATAATGGGGCCAGGCGATTCTAATTTGATCAGAATGG
>JAIXOO010000223.1 GCA_027486765.1 Saprospiraceae bacterium | reverse complement strand
GGTATGGATGGAGCGCAATAGGTCGCTCAGGTCAAAGTCCCGGGGCGCAGGACTGGGCATCTGAGCATAATTGGAAAAGGCATCGGCGATGCGGGTGAGGGAGTCGATTTGTTCGAGCAAGGTTTTGCTCATGCGCTCAACTAGTTCGGGCGTATCCGCTGGACTCAATTTTTGTGCCCGTTGCAAATGTTGCACACTCAGGCGCATGGGCGTGAGTGGGTTTTTTATCTCGTGGGCAACCTGCCGGGCCATTTCGCGCCAAGCCATTTCTCTTTCGGTTTGTTTGAGGCGTTCCACGCTGGCATCCAGGTCGCTGAGCGCCTGGTTGTAGGCATCCACCAGATCACCCAGTTCATCGCGGTGCTGGTAACTCAGGCGTTGGTTTTGGCCCAAAATCAACTGGCTCAAACCCACCCGAATCCGACTGATGGGTGCCGTAATGCTCCGCGCCACCCAAATGGATACGGCGGCGGCGATGAAAAGGAAAAAGATATAACTGGCGGTGAGGATGTTCAAAAATTCGTGGACGCTGGCCTGGGTAGGTTTTTGGAAGTAAAAATAGGTGACCAAAAACACCAGAATCAAAGCCCCTGCCACCAGCGAAAAAATCGCCAACTGGATGCGCAACCCCCAACTCAACCCCTCCCGCCGCATGGTGCTGAATACCCAAATGGGCAAATGCCCGATGATGAGCAAAAAGAGGTTGGCAAACAAGGTAAATACGAGCGGAAACTGCGCTTTGCTGACATCCAAAGTAGCTGCACTAAATCCCGCGCCCACTCCGGCCAACATCACGAGGGTAACCAAAATCCAGGTTAAACTCAACTCGTCGTCGTCGAGGTACATGTCCAGCAACAAAAAGCAGGCGAAAGTCAAGAAAGGTAAAACGATGATGGGAATGCTCAAACCAAACAGAAGATGCAAGCCAAAACCCAACAGAGAACCCAGCGCCATCAGACCCAAACGCTGGTGAAAAGAAATATTTTGCCCCCGCACCAGCTTGGCCAAACGGTACAGGCATAAAAATAACGCCATCAACAACCAGCTCAAAGCCAGCATGATGCCCCAACTTTGCCAGTACAAAAAGTAAGGTTGTTCGAGGCTCCAATTTGCCCCATATTGTTTTACAACCTCCTTGATGATCCCGGCCAAAATGCTCAAACCCAGCGACCCACTGGCGTAAATGCCGAGGGCAGTCAGTAGTTGTTTTTTCATGAAATAAACCCTAATCGAAGCGTGGATGCCACGCTTGGTGTTTTTACAGTTGTTCGTGTGGTGATGCCTAGTAGGTTTGTACGTAAAAGTGGGGGGAAAGGTTACGTTGGGGGAGGAGAATAAAAGTAGAAAAGCATGATTTTATGCTCGTGTCTGGATAAATTACGTATCTGGAGGATTTTTGGCGCGCTCGAAGCCCATGGATTTATCCGTGGGATATCCGTGAGCACCCTCCCAGGCAACCCATGGATTTATCCGTGGGAGCCACCAAAAGGAACAACCCATGAATTTATTCGTGGGGGAAGCCAGGGGCGAGCCGACGGGCGAAAGGGTAAAACTTAGGCGCTTACCGTTTTTTCCTCTCTCCTCTTTCCTCTTTCCTCTCTTACTTTCCCTATCTTTGCCACTTGCCGCAAACCACTCTATCGCGGGCTCGTGCAAATGAGCGTGAGGAAAGTCCGGACAACGTAGAGCGCCACACCATCTAACGGATGGGCTATTGTTTTGAGTTTCGGCTCGGAACAGTGGACAGATAGGGTCACAGAAAAGAAACTACCTCCTTTCGGGGCGGAAAAGGTGAAAACGTGTGGTAAGAGCACACGCGGCTCGGTAGCAATATCGGGTGTGGATAAACCTTGTGGGTTGAAATGTCAAGTATACCTCAATCGGGCTTGCCCGGCGAAGCTGCTCGTTTTGTTTTCGCAAGAATGTTGAGGAGGGTAGGCAGATGGATCCTGCGCCGCAAGGACAGGACTAGATAAATGATAGAGGCTGGTACCGCAAGGTATTGGAACAAAATCCGGCTTATCGGTTTGCGGCAAACTTTTTTAAATGAAAAATGAAAAATGAAAAATGGTACTATTCCAATTTTTCATTTTTCATTTTTCGTTTTTCATTTCCTATTCTTCCAGGTCCGCAAAGTTGAACAACAACGAGAACCGCAGCGTATTGTCCAATGGATTCCGTTGGTTGGTAGTAGGAACCAGGTAAGAGAAATTTAAGCCAAATACATTGTATTTCAAGCCCAAACCTACCGTCAGGTATTTGCGGGCACCTTTGCGTACGTGTTCGCTGAAATAACCAGCGCGTACTGCAAACTGATTGTCGTACCAGTATTCGGCACCAAAGGAGAACATGAACTCCCGCAGTTCCTCTGAAATTCCTTCAGGAGCATCACCCCAAGATGTTATGATTGCTCCGATTGGTGATTCTTCTTTATAATCTGGCGTACCATTGTTGTTTTGATCACATACTGCTGGGCCACCTACACAAGGGGTTGGTACCAGGAATTTGTTGACATCCGTAGTGAAAGTCAAAGTATTGTACTGATCCAAATTCATGGTATAAGCCGCTCCCAAACCAAAGTTGGCGGGCAAAAAGTCACGATCGGTACTATTGGTATAAGATACTTTGTTACCGATGTTGGACAGGGCCAAACCTACCGTTAAATCCGCATCACCATTTTTTAGCTCAATTGGGGATTTGTAGGTCAGCGAAAAATCTGCTGCCCCAGCAATCGCTGGTTCAATTACGTCTCCGCCGACTACGTTGCCCGCAGCCAGGTTGGAATAAATGAATTTACCCGTTACAGCCGCCGACATTTTTTCGGTCAACTTACGCGCATAAGCAATCGCTACCTCAAATTCATTGGGGCGCCCAGTGTTCAGCGCTGTACCATTGATGTCGGTAAACTGGATGCTACCCAAGGAGAAGTAGCGCAGGCTAAAACCGAGGGTTTGCAGCGCTTCTTTGTCAAGCTTGCGGTAGCCGGTCAGGTAAGCCATGTACACGTCGTTGAGGCCCAAAGACCGCAACCAAGGCGTATAGGTAGCTGACATGGCCATTTTGTCTTCCGCAAAAGCCAGTTTGGATGCATTGAAATGCATGGCATTGGGATCAGCCGAAATGGCAACCCCAGCATCGCCCATGGCTCCAGAGCGCGCATCCGCTACAATCCGCAAAAAAGGAACCGCAGAGGTTACAGTGTTGGTACAGGGTGTTCCATCGATGTTGTACAATTTCCCATCCTGGCCCATTGTGCAGCCACCTTGTGCGAATATTGATGTGGCGTAAACTGAAGTCAACACCAAAAGGGCTGCCAAACGAAGTACTAAGTTCTTCATGAGATTTTTATTTTAAAAATCTTTTTAGATCGATACACAAGAACTAGTAAACAAACTTCATGCCGTTTTCTCATCATGTGTTATCGTTCCGTTAAAAAAAAGGTGCAATTTACTCATTGTACGAAAAAATGGCGATCTTATTTTAGCAGCACCAACTTTTCAAACTTACTTTCTCCTTTCAAGGTGCTTCCACCCGGCAAATTTGCTCGCACTTTAACTTTATATAAATATACGCCCCTGGCCAGGCGATCGCCAAAATCATCCCGACCATCCCATTCGATACAATCACCCTGTCGCAGGGCACCATCCGATAGGAGGGAGGTCTCAATGGTTTTGACCAAGCGCCCGGCAATGGTGTACACTTGCACCAGAATATCGATTTGCTGGTTGTTGGCGCTGTGTTCGAACTGGAAACAGGTGCGATCGGTGAAAGGATTGGGGTAATTGAGCACGTGTTTGAGCGCGATATCGGCTGAAGAAGCCACTACGAACTCGGTGTACCCTTCATTGGAGTTGTTGGCAATGTCCCAAGCCTTTACCCGGATCTTATGCAAACCCTCCGTCAAGCTGGCAATTGGATAGCGCACTTGTCCTTTGGTATAATCATCCAGTTCGGATTCGAAAAAGTCGTTGAGCAACAGGCTGTTTTGAGTGTTGTCGTCCAGCACCGCTTCCAGATCGTGCCCAATGCTGTTGCCCACCACGTTGATGCCATTGTCGTCGCGCAAACGCACCAACAAAAGGGGATCGGCATTGGTGATGCCTCCAAAGACAAAATCCAGGGAATTCATGTATACATCCACCACCGGACCTTGATCATCAGCCAAACCGCCAGGGCTGTTGCCGCCAATATTGATATTTTTGTAGGCTCCACTTGCATCCACCATACTTACGGTATCGGCAGCGTAATAGCTGATTTTTCCCAAACCAAAAGCATAGTTGATGTCTTTGGGCACCACAAAGGTGAAACTGAAACGACCATTGCGCACACTGGCCCGGCCTTTAAAAATGACGTTTTTTTGAACCTCGAACTGATAGCCTTTCGGGCTGCTGGGGTCTTGGCCCAAGGTTGCAGCTTTAAAGGGTTTATCAAATACGGTAGGGTAGACTATGCCGTTGAAATCGTTCAACAAGGTGCCTTGTCCATCTACCAACTGGCCCTCGATGGATACTTTTTGCAAGGCGCGTAGCGTATCCGTGCTATTTTGAGCCGCTTTGCCGTTGATGGTGGTGGTTTGCACGCTGTAACGCGGCAGTGCCAAAATCATGGAAGGATCACCAATCAGGGCAAATTTGCGCGAGTTGGTCAAGGTGCCGCCACTTAGTTGGTTTTTAGCCTTGCGCATGGCGTCGCCGATGCTACTACCGGGCTCAGCTTCGAAGAGCTCCAACAATGCCAAGCGGGTCAATGATGCATTTTCAGAAGCATAAACCGCCCGCACAGTAGAGTACAAGGCAACAGCGCCCCCTCGTGGGTTCAGCAACACTTCTTCGCCAGCCGTTGAGTTGCTCGCGTCATCGTAACCAGTAAACGAACAAGTGGCAGTAACCACCAGTGGCAGGCGTTCAAAATTGGTCCAGTTTTGAATATCCCGGACTTGTAAGATGCGCTCTTGTGCCCAACCATTGGGGCCACCATGCCCCAAGTAGGTCATCACCAGCGTCCCTTTAAAAATGGTATTGTTGATGGCTTCGTTGACGGCTGGGTAAAAATTGCCACCAGCTGAGGCAACTTGGGGGAAGGCGTCCAGGTAAAATTTGTCAGGATTGAGTGAAGGGTGTTTTTGGGCAATCTCTTGGGCAATATCGTCGCTATCGCGGGTATGCAGGTTGCCATCTTCATCGTCACCTATGAAGAGCACTCGATTGCGCCAGTCGCTCATGGTTTGGGGTGAAAGGTCGTAATTGATGATTTTATCGACTACTTGTAGTGCCTCTTCTGCTTTACGCACGGTCAAGCGACCTACCGCTACATTTAAGCGACCATTGAGCGGGTCAAAAGCGGCATTGTTTTCCAGGATGCCATAAAAGTCGTCCGCTGGAAAGGCATACAGTGGATTAAAAGAGTCCTCCTGGAAGGTAGGAATAAAATTGTTGCCGTATTTGTACACATCTCTTTGGTCAAAAGAGCCATCACCGACCAACAGCAAGTAGCGGAATTGTGGATCGCGCTGGTAAAGCATCCGGGCAAAATCGCGGATCGCGCTGGGATCGGCACGGCCAGAAGAAAATTCATTGTAAATATGGTCCACACGGACTACTTGAACTTCCAGTTTGGAATGCTCCCGACGGTGTTGCGCCAATTTTTGTGCAGCTTCATTAAATGCTCCTGCCGCATCATAAACGATGATTAAATCTGCCGAACGGATGTTGTGCAGGTTTTGATTGTCAACCTTACCTACTGCAACTGGGGCAAGGAACCCTTGTTTGGAGTTAAATGCGATGAACTGACGCAAGCTACTTCCGGCACTAGCCCCAAAGCTAAATTGAGTAGCAGTACGGGTGCCTTCCTGTGCTTTGGGCCGTTGAGGGTCACTGATGTCCCAGACTAGAACATCCGCGCTGGCATTGCCTAGTTCATAATTGGCGGAAGGGTATTGAAGCGTATTGAGGTCTCGAAAAGCCATTTGATCCCCGCTCATAATCAGTCTCCGGCGAGCTTGCAACTGGATGTAATCCAACCAGCCCTCGCTACCAGCACTGACATTTGGATATCGAATGACGGCATCTACAGCATCCTGAGTCAAACGAATGTTGCTGCGCAAGTCGGCCCAATTGGCATATTCTACTTCGGTGGCAGCAGAGCCATCCAGGTAAAATACATTGGCGGCATTGGCGCTGTTTATCCGGGTTCCATTGAGCTCCAGGCTAAAGGAGGTGGGATCCAAAGCGCGCAGCGCCATACGGGCACTTACTTTTACATCCTGATCCGCAACCAGATTTGGAAAGTTAAAAGCTTTGGTAAAGGTATTTTCACGTGCCACCCGAAAATGGGTGCCAAACCACATGCGACCCGAGCCACTTACACTATTGGCATTGCTTTCCCAGGATTCAAGCAAGTTGATTTTGTCTTCTTCCAGGCGAGCGAAATCGTCAAAAGTGTTGCTGGTGTAGGCTGTGGTGGCGAGAGAGTTTTGAGCGCTGACGCGCAAACCCCGTTCGGATGCGATTTTGACAAAATAATAGTTGCGGGTATCGTAAATGTTTTTGTTCAGGTCAAAACGCTGGCTGCTAGCCTGGTAATCCCAGCGGTCGGGGCCTTCGGCGTAAAAGAGGATGTAATCGCCGGAGTCAAATTTGCCATCGTCTTCTCCTACGACCAACACATGGTTTTCGACCAAATCATCCAAACGTGCTTCGTTTACCCCCATGGACAACATGCCACCACCCTGGCCCAATATTTTGATGTTGCGCGGATCCACGCGGTCGATGTCAATTTTAAGCTGATTTTTTAAAAAATCGTAACTCAGGCGGTGGATGCCGTTTTGAGTCACTGCGAGCTTGAAAATTTGCCCGTCGCGCAGGGCTGAATTTTCAGCATAAGGATTGGCACGTAGTTCAGGGCTGGTCTGCGGACGTAGGGTGACTTTTAACTCAAATTCGACTGCCCGTAAAAATCGGCCACCTTGACGAATGACTGGCACGAAATACACTTTTCCAAAAAACTGCCGCCGGTCTTTTTCTACCTGGCTGAAAAATTTCAGGCTTTCCCCCACACTTTCCACTGCCCATTGGGGTGGGGCAGGAAACTCCTCCCAACGCACTGTGAGCAATTCAATGTCTAATTGTCCGGGGCCATCCACGGCGAATTCCTGAATGAACCAGGGCTGTTCGGGGTTTTGTTTGCTGTACACCGCCCCCTTGAAACCCCAACGTTCTTTAGGCAGTGGTTTGGGCAATGTGGACATGGTCTCGGCCTTCCACTGAAGGGCTTCTCGAATGAAAAATGGAGAATTGCCGTACAGCAGACCTAAGAATAATGTCAAAATGGAGGTAATCGCGAAATTCTTCATAAATTTCAAACGTTTCCGCAGTATTATTGATTACAAGAATTGACAATTTAGCGAATGCATACCATAACTTCAACGTACAAGTACACTCGCTTCAACGTACAAGTACACTCGCTTCGCTACTTGGATTCCCAAAGGTAATCCAATTCAAATTTTTGGATTGTCAAGTACACTACTGATTGACACCCTAAACAGTGAAAATGTTGATTAAAAAAAAACATACTATGCGCATAAGTCTACTTTTTCTTTTTTCAAGCATGCTAATCACGCAGGTTTTTGCTCAAGATCCCGTTTTTAGCCAGTTTTTTGCTGCGCCCTTGCATCTCAATCCGGCTTTTGCTGGCGTTTCACATGCGCCGCGCATCATGCTCAATCACCGCAATCAATGGCCTTCCTGGCCCAATGCGTACCAGACCTATGCCATTGCTTATGAACAATCTCTACCCTTTTTAAACAGCGGGATTGGTGCAAGCATCACGGCTGATGACGCTGGAAACGGCATTTACCAAACGCGGCAGTTTAGTTTGTATTACAGCTACCAATTGAAAGCCAACGATGATCTGGCGCTTAAATTTGGCATTGAGGCTGGAGCCTTTCGCTCCCAGTTGGCTTGGGATAAACTGGTTTTTGGCGACCAGCTTGACCCAATTGATGGGTTGGGCAGCAATGGCCAGGGCAGCAGCACTGAGGAATTGCGCCCGGATAACCTGGGCAACAATCAAATCGATTTTTCAGCTGGATTGCTGGCCTTTAGTAAGAAATTTTATGGTGGGATAGCCCTGCAACACCTCAATAACTTCAGTGAAAACCTGCTCAATACAGGGAGCTCTTCTCTTTTGGTAGGTCACCCAATGCGGCTTTCTATACACGGTGGTGGCCAATTTGACCTAGGGGGAAGTGGCCGCAATGGCGATGCCGTTTTTTTTGCCCCCAATTTTTTGTACGTGCGGCAGGCTGAATTCTCGCAGGTCATGGTGGGGGGCTATTGGGGCTTTGGCCCTGTGTTTGCTGGAGCTTGGTACCGCAACAGTGGCAAAAATCCCGATGCAGCCGTAGGATTGATTGGCTACCGCTATGGCGTACTGCGCTTGGGATATAGCTTTGATGCTACTTTGTCCAATCTGGCTCTTAACCGTACGGGTGGGAGCCACGAAATTTCACTCTCCTTTACGCTCGATGAAAGCCGTGCCAATCAAAGGCGGCGGAAAAAAATTAACATCAACGACTGTTTTCAAATCTTTAGATAATTTTTTTCTCTATTTTTGGCCCTCGATTAAATTGCGGCTGCAAAAGACAAAAATTTTGTGGTCGTATACTAATTCGTCGAACACAGCGTTCGGTATAAAGTCAAATGAATGTAGTTGGAGTTTGTTTAAAAGGGAGGCTTTGTAGCCCAGAAAGAAAATTTACACAAGCTCTTAGATAATGCCAATTCAGGTTGGTCGTTTCTCTAAAAAAAATTGGTCATTTATAATGAAAAAGTTGTTGAAGTTTGCTGCTTACCTCCTTGTCGCCACAGTGATTTTTACCTCCTGTAAGAGCAAGGACACTTCTTCCACCACGGGCTGGAACTACAATGATACCAAATGGGGAGGCTTCGAGAAGCTGAATTATGAGGGTCAAATCACGGGTCCCAACCTCGTTCCGATTGAGGGTGGTACTTTCTCGATGGGGCAAACCCAGCAAGACGTGATGTACGAGTGGAACAACGTCCCTCGCCGCGTTACAGTTTCTTCCTTTTACATGGATGAAACCGAAGTTTCCAACATTGATTACCGCGAATATACCTATTGGGTAGGACGCGTGTACGGCGAAACTTATCCTGAGGTATACCGCAAGGCTGTGCCAGACACTTTGGTTTGGTACGATGATCTGTCGTACAACGAGCCAATGGTAAACACCTACTTCCGCCACCCTTCTTTTGACGATTACCCCGTGGTAGGCGTTACCTGGATCCAGGCAAGTGAATATTGCCTCTGGCGCACCGACAGGGTAAACGAAATGTTGCTCATCAAGCGAGGCATCCTGAACGAAAACACCGAACAAAAAGACGACGATAGCTTCAGCACTGGTTCTTACCTCGTAGGCCAGTATGAAGGCAACGTACGCAAAAACCTCAAAGACTTCCGCACTGGCGAAGAGCGCCCAGCACGTTTTGAGGATGGTATCATGTTGCCAGAATACCGCCTGCCTACTGAAGCAGAGTGGGAATATGCAGCATTGGCCCTACGTGGCAATCAATCTGCGGAAGGTGACGAAAACTATACCGACCGTCGCAACTATCCATGGAACGGACAAACTTTGCGCTACCAAAAGCATGACAAGTACCAAGGACAAATGTTGGCCAACTTCAAAAAAGAAGCCGGGGATTACATGGGTATCGCTGGTAAATTGAACGACAACGCCGCGGTAACCGCTCCTGTACGCAGCTTCTTGCCCAACGATTTTGGCTTGTACAACATGGCAGGCAACGTCAACGAATGGGTAGTCGACGTTTACCGTCCACTGACCAGCCAAACCTTGCGTGATGCTGACAACCACGATTTGAACCCAGTTCGGGGTAACAAATACAAAACGGTTGAAACCGATGAAGATGGCCGTCCAGTTGAAAAAGACAGCTTGGGTCGCATCAAATACCGTTACTTCCAGGATGACGAATTGGCTACTCGCGACAACATTCGCCGTGGCAATGCGCTGGATTACCGCGATGGTGACAAAGAATCTGAAGCATTCTACGATTTTGAGCAGCACACCCTCGTGAGTGATAAAGCTCGTGTGTACAAAGGTGGTTCTTGGGCCGATCGTGCTTACTGGCTTTCTCCAGGTGCCCGTCGCTTCAAGGATGAGGACGATGCCGATCGTACCCTCGGTTTCCGTTGCGCCATGAGCCGCATGGGTGGTTCCGCTACCAACGACAAACCAGGTGGCAACCAATTCAAAGTGAAACAAAGACGTGTTGACCGTCGCTACAAATAAACATTGATCTTTTGATCAGAAAAAGGGGAGACCACGTGCATTCATGGTCTCCTCTTTTTTTTTTGAAAAATCTGGAACAATTCAATCGCCCAATGACACATATAGGAAATACCTAAAACCTTAATCTAAAATGACAATGTCAATTCGTTTTCGTTTTTCCTCTATCATTTCTTTGGTTTTGTTGTTGGGCTGCACACTTGCCTGTAAAAAGCAGGAAAGTGAAGATTTTATCGCCGAAAAAACCAAGTCTTACAGTGCTTCCTATGCCTGGGAATGCGCTTCTGGAACCGACTGCCAGGATGTATTTCAAGTGGAGCTCGAAAAAGGAGCAAAAGTAAGTTTTACAGTCAACTCCGTTAGTGAAGGTTCCGTTGCACAGATTGCACTGTATCTGCCGGGTACTGCGTTGGGGAGCACCAATTTATTCACCATGTCGTCGAAGGAGCGTCGCTGCACGGCAGGCGCAAGCTGTAAGGATTATATTGCAGGAGAAGTAGTGAATGATTTTGTTGTACCGCAGAATGGCATCTACTTATTTGCCATTACCCGTGAGTGGGGCACTAGCTGTGGTGGTACAGGGACCTACCAATTGGGGCTAAAATCAAACCAGAACTTTTCTGTTGTCAAACAAACTGCGGAAGATAGCCCTTCAAAGGCCACTGGATTTGAATGTGTGAAATAACTCATTCCTCGACAGCTGAGTAGTATGATGTATACTGCTCAGCTGTCTTCGTTACCCCAAATGGTGCCGCTTGTTTTTCGCTGTTCGCTTTTCATTTTCTTAAATTATCTCTCCTCAAAGCAAGGTAAGGGCTATAAAAAAATAAATGTTCGTTTTGCCAGAGGATTAGATGAGTCAACGGTTCATTTCAAGTGTCTCATCTAATCCTCTGGCTCAAGAAAAATGAACATTTATTTTTGCCCTACTACTTAGTTTGCCAAACCTTACTTAATTTTCCCCTTTGAATAGCGTGCACCCTAACGACATGGAAATCTCAAGTCTTTATCAACAGTTTCTTAGCGCTGGCAAAGTATCCACTGATTCGCGCAAAATTGAGCCTGGATGCCTGTTTTTCGCCCTGCGAGGCGACAATTTTGATGGCAACCAATATGCATTGGCCGCCTTGGAAAAAGGAGCCAGTTTCGCCATAGTGGACGATCCTGGATTGGCAAATCACGCCCAATGTATAGTGGTCGATGATGCACTCACAGCCTTGCAGGACCTGGCGCGTTATCACCGTCGGCAATTGCACATCCCCATCATTGCGATTACTGGAAGCAATGGCAAAACCACCACTAAAGAACTCATCGCCGCGGTGTTGAGCAGCCAGTACCCGATGTATTATACCCAAGGCAACCTGAATAACCACATCGGCGTGCCACTCACCTTGCTGCAACTCGATCCCCGGATTGAAGTAGCGGTAATTGAAATGGGAGCCAATCACCAGGGGGAAATTGATCAACTGTGCCGCATTGCGGAACCCACCCACGGCTTGATCACCAACATCGGCAAAGCTCACTTAGAAGGATTTGGCGGAATTGAAGGGGTGAAAAAGGGCAAGTCAGAATTGTACCGCTATTTGGCCGAAAGCGATGGATTGGCCTTTGTCAACAATGATGAAGCCTTTTTACTGGAACTGTCTACCCCAGTTAAGAAACGCATCTTTTACGAACTAAGTGAAAATCCTGCTCCCAACCACAAACCCTACGAAGTCAAATTGCTGCAATTACAACCCTTTATTCGGGTAGCTTTTTTGGACGAACACGAAGAATTGCTTGAAGGAGGCAGTAAACTGATGGGGGTACACAATTTCCAAAACATCAAAACGGCGGTCACTCTGGGTAAATACTTTAAAGTCCCTGGCGCAAAAATCAAAGCAGCCATCGAAAATTACAATCCCAACATGAACCGCTCGCAGTGGGTGCCTTGGGGCAGCAATTCGATTTTGCTGGATGCCTACAATGCGAACCCCAGTAGTATGGAAGTTACGCTGCGTTCTTTTGCTGAGAATGGCTCAGGAAACAAGGTGGTTATCCTGGGAGATATGTTTGAGCTAGGAGACGCCGCGCCGATCGAACACGAACGGATTGCACAATTGACCAATAGTTTGGGTCTTGACCAAGTCATTTTGGTAGGAAAACATTTTGCAGCGGCGGCGCAGCTCCTCGGCTATACACATTTTGACAATGTAGAGGAATTGAAAGAATGGTTTACTGAGCAAAACTGGGAGAATAAATCGATTTTGATCAAGGGATCGAGAGGGATGGCTCTGGAGCGAGTGTTGTGAAATGACGAATTTTTCGAGTGACGAATGACGAATTTGGCGCGTTGCCCTCAAGAGTTGTCGGTAAAGTCACATAAATGGAATCCAAATCTAGCACTACCTAAAAATCCCGGCTGCTACCACCCCATTCGTCACTCGAAAAATTCGTCATTTACAAAAACCGCTTCAGCCCATTCACCAGCCGATCCGGCAATTCTCCTTGCGAAGCCAACTTATAATCATTGTATGAACAGGGAATCAGCCGATGCCGCTGTTGTTGTTTGCTCGTTTTGACGGGTACTTGCAGCCACCAACGCCCGCTGCGTTGGCTTTTCCAAAAAGTAACGGTAAAATCCAGGGATTTTACTTCCACGATGTATTCCGTAAGCCCTTCGGTGCTGATCGGGAAATCCCCTTTGCGGTGACTCAGGCCATCGAGGAAGTACCAGATCATTTGTGCCAGCACATTGGCGGTTTGGGCTTTGCGGTCTAGGGAGGCTTTGTAGCCAAAAATGCCGAAAGACTTCACTTTTTCACTCATGCCGCCGTAGCGGCAAAGTTGGCAAATTTCTTCAACGCTGAAGCCGCTGGGACTGGCGTTTTCCTGTCCGGGGGCCTCACTCTGTTTGAGTGCGGCCACCTGGCAACCCAACAAATCGGCATCGCGGATGATGGGCTCTACTTCCGCCAAATTTGCCCGGGCAGTACCCAGTCGGATGTAATCGAAGTGCAATTCGTCCATCAGTCGGTAGGTAGCAGGCAGGGTGAAATGGGTTTGGCAGCCAATGATACCGAGGTGAAAAAGTTTGGATTTTTTTTGAAAAACGATCTCGTTGAACAGATCGGGTTGTTTGTTTTCGGTGGGCACACTGAGGCGGATGAATTCATCCAGTGCCACCATGTTGATGTGCTGTAATTCGTGCTGTAAGCCCTTGTATTGGATTTGCATCAAGGCAGGATCGGAACCAACGATGATGGGTAAAATATTGCTTTCGTGCAATTCAATCAGCACGGGCATGATGAATTCTGCTGTACATTTTCGAATGGTACCCAGATCAGCGATGTGTAAGCCTTCGAAGGGAAAGCTCATCGTGTACAAGGCTTTACGCAAAGCGATGCCTTCCTTTTCGTTTAAACAAACCAAGGCAATTTGAATCCCTTTTAAATCGGGAAAATCAGTTTCCGTATGGAGGTGTAGTCGCGACCCCAAATGGTCTGCGTCCAGATCAGGTAGGGATAGAGCAGTAAGGTTGACTGGGCTAAGCCAATTGTCGAGCATAAAACACAGTTGAAGTACAGATGTTGTAAGAGCGGAAAGTTACAAAGTGATCACCGATAAGTACATTTTAATGCGATAAAAAGTGACTTTTACAAAAAAAATGAGTATAAATAAGAAAAATATCTGTTGTATCAGCGTTACAACAGTTAGGAAACCTTGGTTAGCTATAAAATAAGCCCTATTTTTGCCGGATGAGCAGAGTTTAGTCATTTTTTGGTTATTTTATACCTAAAATGCAGTAATCCTGCTGGTTCGGCTCGAAAACCTTTCACAAAAAGTTTACCTTCGCATAACGTGGAGAGGTGAAAGCCGTGTGTTTTTCCCAAATCATGATGCTCACCTTTGCCGTATCGCCTGGTTTCTTTCACTTGCTTTGGAACATTTTTACGCCACTTAACGGTTGTATGGATCGTTATGATAACAAATTCAAAAACCGATATAATCCCAATACTTAACTGATTTAATATCCAAAACCATGCAAAAACGTACTATGTTGTTGTTCCTTCTGATTTTCTGCACCGGATTGGTTTGGGGGCAGGATGCGATCGAATCGACAGAGGAAAAAGCAAAAACTGAAAAACCAGCCAAAGGAAAGGTCGATAAAGAACCCCGAGAAAAGGCTGAAAAACCCGTGAAAGAAGAGAAAGAAAAACCCAAAACCTCGGGTTTGGCGATACCGAAGAACATGTTTGAAGTTGGGGTAAATGGAGGGGCTGCAATCCTGGGTGGGGATGCCGCTTTTAAACCTTCCTACGGAGTGGGTCTACACTTTCGGAAAGCCCTCGATTACGTTTTTTCATTGCGCGGCGACTTTTTGTACGCTGATCTGAAAGGAATGAACGATCCAAATACCAATGTCAATCGCGAATACCAAACCACCTGGATGTCGGGAACCATTTATGGCGTAATGTCTCTAAACAGCTTGCGTTGGGACAAGCCAGTGCGTGGGACCAATCTTTATTTCATGGCGGGAGGCGGTTTGAATGCCTTCGAAGCCAACCGAATCGAAGATGGACTCGAGCCCAGGAATGAAGTATTGAAAAAAGGATTTTTGGACATCGGCGAAGGTACTCATATCGCCATGGGAGGAGGGATTTCTTTCCGTGTGGGTAAAAAAGTGAACATTGGGATTGAAGAACAAGCCATGATGGTGATGGGCAGCTATGCCGACCGAGTAGACAACATTGCTTCTGGTAAATCTACTTTCCGTGACGTTGTATCTTTTACCAACCTCAGTATCAACTTCAACCTCGGCAATGCCTCCAGCCAAACCGAGCCGCTCTACTGGATCAACCCAATGGATGGGGTATTGAATTCCATTGACGAAAAAATCAACCAGCGTACCTCCGGTTTGATCAAAGATGAAGATGGTGACGGCGTTCTTGATGCCATCGACCAGGATCCCAATACACCTGCAGGAGCAATGGTAGACACTAAAGGTCGTACCCTCGATTCTGACCGCGATGGTGTGCCTGATCACATCGACAAAGAACCTTTCTACATGCCGCAGGCCAATGAAAAAGTGGATGAAACTGGCGTTGTGACCAATCCACAAGCTGGTGGCCCTGGGCGCCCAGGTAACGGTGGCGGTGGCGTTACTGAAGAACGGGTGAAGGAATTGATCGATCAAGCTTTGCAAAACTACCAAATTACCGATAACCGCTCCAGTGCGGCAGAATGGTTTTTGCCGATGTTGCATTTCCCCAGTTCAACTGCTGTCATCAAATACTCTGATTATGGCAACCTGGCAGGGGTAGGTCGGATGATGAAAGCCAACCCGAACATCCGCCTGGTCGTTACTGGCTTTACGGATTCTACAGGCTCAGAAAGTGCCAACAATCAATTGTCATACGAGCGTGCCAAGAATGTCATCGAACACCTCGTGAACAGCCATGGCGTTGCTCGTGGTCGATTCGTATTGCAATGGAAGGGCTCTGCTGATAACCTGGTTCCAACCAGCTCTAGCTACATGAACCGTCGCGCCGAGTTCCGTATTGCGGGCCCTGGCGATGTTGAGCAAGAAGCTCCTGCACCGAAGGAAGGAGGATATTAATAGTGAAAAGTGAAAAGTGAATAATGAAAAAAGCCTCACGCGAAGTAATCTGCGTGAGGCTTTTTTCATTATTCGCTTTTCGCTTTTTAGTATCCCGTGTTCTGTGGCAGTGCTGCTCCCAAATCGATTTCCCGGGTAGGTATAGGTAAAATCACTTTTGGGTCGCCTGGTTTAGAAATTGGTCCAGTTGTACCTGAGGTACGCAGTGGAAGACCATTGCGCAACAAGTCCATGCGACGGTGGCCTTCAAAAGCCAATTCCAGGCGGCGCTCATTGAGAACTGCAGCGAGTAGTGCGTTGGCATCTGCAAACTGAGCGGCTTCAAATGGAGTCAACCCGGCGCGGGTGCGCAGGCGATTGACCAGCGTGATGGCATCGGCATTGACACTGTTGGTACTTTTAACTAGGGCCTCTGCTTTATTGAGTACAATTTCCGTTACCCTTAGAATGGGTGCGTTGTCCGCATTGGTTACTCCATCCTTATACTTGTTGGTAAAAGTGGAACTTACCGTAGTGGCATCGGTGCCCGTGAAGGATAAACTGGTCAGACGTTTGTCTCCACTGCCATACGCAGCAATGATACTTGCCGACATTGGCGCATCTCCACGGCCACCCCGGGACGCAGGTAGGAAGTAACCTCCCAAACCTCCAGAACCAGTACGTGAGTTATCCGTAGCGGTCATCTGTATGGCAAAAATATCTTCACTGGTATTGGCATCATAAAAAGTGAAATCCCCTGCCAGTGCATAAAGATTGTTGCCAGTGAGAATAGCATCGGCATACTGAATGGTTTTGGCCCAATCCCCTTTGTATAAGCTGACCCGGCTCAAAAGAGCATTCACGCCTCCTTTGGTTGCCCGGCCACGGGTTTGGTCAGCCGCTGCAAAGTTGTTTGCTACATCCGGTAATGCCTCAGTGAGGTCTTTTTCAATTTGAGTATACACCTCTGCAACCGTATTACGGGCAGGTTTGACAATGTCTCCTACCAAGGCACCACCAGTGAGTACCAATGGAACGCCAGGAGTGTTACCGTTATTCACCTGATAGGGTTGGCCCCACAGGGTCACCAGTTGCAAATAAGTTAGTGCTCTGATGAATTTTGCTTCAGCAATGAATTGTTTGCGTTCAGCGTCAGTAAAACCTTGGTCTACTACACCCGGTACATTGTCAATCACTGCATTGGCAGCAAGAATGGCGAAGTAGTGTGCTGCCCACATCCCCTGTACGTTGGCATTGCTTGCAATGGTAACGTAGTTGTTGATCTCCTGAAGAGTAGGAAAAGAGCCAACGAAGCGCACATTGTCGGTCATGTATTCACTGATCACAAAAGAAAGGCCGCCAAAAACGTCCAAACTTTGAGTTGCACTATAGGCACCGAACAGTGCAGCTTGTGCACCAGCCTCGTTGCTGAAAGTAACTGTTGGCGAAAGTGATTGCTCAGGTTCAATGGCCAATTCACTGTCGCAGGCGCTGAAGGCAAAAAACAGGGCGATCAGCGACATATATTTAGCAAATATTTTCATTCTACTTGTGTTTTAGAGTAATTAAAACGTGATGTTCAAACCGCCAGTAATCATTTTGGCTTGTGGTGGAGTAAAGAAGGATTGTCCCTGGCGGAGGTTGGCATTACCCGCATCAGCGATTTCGGGATCCTGACCACGGCCTTCCCATCCTTTTGCACGCAGTGTCCAGAGGTTTTGTCCCATTACATACAAACGTACATTCTGGAATGCCTTGGTTTTTAATTGGCTGCCTTTCAGCGTATAGCCCAAAGAGATATTGCGCAAACGGATGAAAGAACCATCCAAAAGGTGCAGGGTAGAAGCCTGGCTGAATACGTTCCGGGTTGCACTGGTTGCAGCAGGGAAAGCAGCATCACGGTTGCTCTCGGTCCAATAATCCGCTACTCTACGTGCATAGTTGAAACCACCAATCGGGTTTTCAGTAAAGGTCAAATCACCCAGATAAATGGAGCTGCCATAAGTGAAGTTGAAGAACACGTTAAGGTCAAAACCATTGTAGTTGAAAGTGTTGGAGAAACCACCCGTGAAGTCTGGAATGGCGTCACCTACAATTTGCCGCTCATTTGGACTCACGGTATTGATGGTGCTGCCGTCGCGAGCAATCCACTCCGCATTACCATTGTCTGGATTGATGCCTTTGTAAGGAACCATAAAGAAGGTATTGATGGAGTGGCCAACAATGGCACGTTGCAGGGTACCCCCTACAAACTGGCGCCCATCAAGGTCTTTGGTGGCTTCGGGCAGGCTCAATACTTCATTTTGGAGGAAACCAATGTTGAAGTTGGTTTTCCATTCAAATTTTTTGGTCTTAACGTTGACTGTATTGAGGTTGATGTCTACACCCCGGTTTTCCATTTCGCCCGCGTTACGGGTAATGCTGGCAAAACCATTCAACAAGGGGAGTGGAATATCAAGCAACAGATCCGTAGTTTTTTTCTGGTAATAGTTGACATCCAGGCTAACGCGGTTGTTCAAAATGGCGATCGAAATACCCAAGTCCAACTGGTTGGTTGTTTCCCACTTCAAGTCAGGGTTGGCAATTTGCGTAGGGCGCAAACCGGCACCTCCTGAATAGTCGGATGCAACACCACTACCAAAGAGACCCAATGATGGGAAATCACCGATGCGGTCGTTACCATTCAGACCATAGCTGGCAGTCAATTTCAGTTGGTTGAGGAAGCCCAAACCTTTCATGAATTGCTCTTCGGACACTACCCAACCGCCGGAAACAGCCCAGAAGGTACCATAACGGTTTTCGGAACCAAAGCGGGATGAGCCATCACGTCTGATCGAACCTTCCACAATATAGCGATCCTTGTAGCGGAAGTTGGTCCGTACAAACTGGCTGTTCAAGGCCCACTGGCTACGGTTGTTTTGGGTAGAAGTTGGTGTAGCTGCGGAGGAAACGTTGCGCAGGGCGTCAGAAGAAAAGTTCCGGCCTTCCACAAAAGTAAAGTCGTACAGCGCCGTTTCGAAGCTAAAACCCGCAACTGCGCCCAAAGCTAGGTCGCCAAACTGACGATCCAGGTTGAGGGTGTTGGTAGTCAGCCATTTGTTGTCGTCGCTCAAACGGTTAGATGCCAAACCACCTGGGGTGTTGACATTGGCCTGGCGAGTGGTTTCTTGAATGTCTACCAGGTCAATACCCCAATCAGATTGTACAAATAATCCCGGTAAAACGTCCAGCTTGAAATAAGTGTTGGCATAAGTACGATTGGTTACCAATTGGTTAGTACCCAGTGCTTCAAGTGCCAGCACGTTAGTGATAAATCCAGTATTGACATAATTGCCTGTAGCATCGAAAGGCTTTACAGTTGGCAATTGTAGGAATGCCGAAGTCAAAGGTGCAAAAGTGTTATTATCGGAACCAATCCGGTCGTTGACAATCCGGGAGATACCAATGTTGGCGCCAAAGCGGAATTTGTCGGAAAAAGTATGGCTGAAGTTCAAACGACCGTTCATGCGATCCAGATCGTTACCAATTGCATAGTTGCTCTGGTTCAAAAAACTACCCGAAAGATAATATTGAGTTTTGTCGTTACCACCCGACAGGTTGAGCGTGTAATTGTTGATCCGACCGGTTTGGCGTACTGCAGTAGGCCAATCAAAACCACCTTCACCAGGAACGGTCACATTTGCATAGGCCTTGCGGTAAGCACGATACTCATCAGCATTCATCATGTCCAATACAAAAGTTGGCTCGGATGTACCCGTGAAATAATCAAAATTAACCGTGTTGGTACCTGCCTTTCCTTTTTTTGTAGTGATCAGAATAACCCCGTTGGCCCCCCGTGAGCCATAAATTGCAGTAGCTCCGGCATCCTTCAACACCGTCATCGAGGCAATGTCATTGGGGTTGATGTCATTCAAAGGGTTCAAACCTGCTCCTGCACCCTGTGCTGCTGAATAATCGCGGTCGTTGAGTGGAACCCCATCAATCACAAACAATGGGTTACCCCCTGCGTTGATTGAGGATGGGCCACGAACCCGAATGGCAGCTGCGGAACCCAATACGCCTGACATGTTGGTCATTTGTACTCCGGCTACCTGGCCTTGTAGGAGTTGCTGTGGCCCCAATAAGGGTACGTTTTTGATGTTCTCCGCTGATACGGTACCAATACTTTGTACCCTGAAACGATTGCTTTGGGTACCGTATGCAACTACGACGGTTTCGTCCAGACCAATAGCGTCTGTTTGCATGACGATGCTGAGAGTGGTTTCATTGCCGAGGGTAACTTCCTGGGCTTTAAAACCAGTGTAAGAGATTTGTAAGACGTTGGAACCTTCGGGAATGGCTAAGGTAAAACCTCCTTCAATATCGGTAATGGTCCCTTTGACAGTGCCTTTGACCAAAATGGAAGCACCAATCAAGGCCTCTCCATTGTCGTCAGTCACTTTACCAGTAATGGTTTTTTGCGCCCATAGCGCGGCACTACCCAGTAACAGGAGTGCAAAGACTAGTGAAAGTTTTTTCATGAAAAAATTTGGTTTTATGTTAAAAATAGAACTCGAAGACGATCAAAAGCATAAAGTCGCTTTGCTTGGGATGGAGAGTAGCATAACTAATCTTGGAAAAGTATCAATGTTATTTATAGTAGCAACCCTCTTAACAAATATAGCGAACGATTGTTCATGGATGAAAATACAATTTTGGTCGAATGTCGTTTAACTTACGTAGATGAATTTGATTTTAACACAAAAAAAGGGGCTGAACAAAATTCAACCCCTCAATCGGATTAGTATGAAGAATTAAAAACAGATTAATTGTTGGGTAAACACAGCTTATTGGCGATCAATTCACCTTGTGGAATTGGCCAAATGTAATCTGGCTGTGTCGGCAGGATCGTTGCTACGTTGGCCTTGCCAGGAATTGGCAGCAACAAACGAGTGCAATCCAAAGAGCGCAAACCTTCACCTAAGAATTCCATGCGGCGCTCCAACAACAAAGCGCTGATGAACGCATTGGTGTCGGCAAAATCAGCAGCCGTAAAGGTTTTGCTGGCATCCGAGCGGGTGCGAATTGCGTTCAACAAGGCGATGGCACGATCATTGACACCACTAGTGCGCGCAATGGCCTCAGCAGCGTTCAGCAATACTTCGGCATAACGAATCACTGGAGCATAATCCAAGTGCTGAGGGCCCAATGGAAATTTGTTCAGGTAGGTTTTGGTACCTACTACTGTAACCATTTTTTTCCGGGCATCGCCAGCATTGAAAGCGGCATTGTTGATGATACCAGCTGCAGTTAGATTCAAGGAAAAATCACCAATACCCCGTGGGCCAGGGTTGTAGTAGCTACCCAAACCATTCTGGGTACCGGGCAGGTCATTCTCCGTGAAAGGCATTGAGAAAATGCTCTCCGTAGTGGTATGTGGTGGTCCAAACACCTTGGCAATGTCTGCTTGCAACTCATGGGCTACGCCGCTAGCTGCTTTGAAAGGAGCAGCATTGGGTACCAGTTTGTTGGCCTCCGTAATGACATCGCTGTAACGCTGCATGGAGAGGTAAACCCGAGTTTTAAGGGCAATCGCCGTGTTTTTGTGTGCACGGGTCGTGTTCAACAGTGCGCTGGAATAGTTTGCAGGGAGGTTGGTTTCTGCAAAGTTCAGGTCTTCCAGAACCTGTGCATACGTTTCAGCGACGGTAGAACGCGCCAAATCATTGCCACCATCCGATTTTTCACCTTTCAAACGCAGGGGAACACCCAACTTGGAACCATTGCCATCCGCAAATGGTCGGCTGTACAAAGTCAGTAAGGTATAATAGCATAGGCCACGAATGAAACGTGCTTCGGCAATGTAGTTGTTGGCCAAGGCGTCGTTGCCCAATATGGCTTTGTTCGCTTCAACCCCTTCAATAAAAAGATTGCAGTTGTTGATGGTAAAATAAACCTGATTCCAGAGGTTGTTTACCTCGTTGGCACTGGCCACCAAGGTGTGGTTCCAGGTCTGGAATCCCGTTACCCCGTTGGTGGTTTCGTTCAAAAACTCTTCACCGCGGATATCGTGGTACACCTGGAAGCGGCCGCCATACACCTGACCACTTTGGATGTTGTTGTACAAACCATTGACCTGATTCAGGATACGAGCTGGCGTAGCAAACGCAGACGCATCACTGATGGTTGTAATCGGAACTGGGTTGAGGAATTCTTCCGAATTACAGCCCGAAAAAATGAAGGTTCCGCCGATGAATGCCAGCGCGATCCCTGTTTTTTGAATAAACTTTATCGAGTTCTTCATGATTGTCCTTAAATTTTGAAATCCCAAATTAGAAACCAACATTCAAACCTACCGAAATGGTACGCGCCATCGGAACGGAGTTACGGTCTACTCCGGGAGCACCGTTGCTGTTGCCGTTGGTAGATACTTCAGGGTCTGTACCAGTGTACTGGGTAAACAAGAAGGCGTTGTTCACTGTACCATACACCCGTACATTGCTTACATTGATCTTGCTGGTCAAATTTTTAGGAAGGGTGTAACCAAGGGTAATGTTGCGAATCCGCATGAAGTCACCTTTCTCTACGTTTTCGGAGATTGGGAAGGCTGAACCGTTGGAAACGTTGTCACCCAATACTGGACGAGGGATATTGGTCACATCGCCGTCTTTTTGCCAACGGGTTAGCACCTCAACTTCATTGTTCCAGAAACGTTGGTCGCGCAGGCCCGCTTTGGTGCCGTTGTAAACGTAGTTGCCACCAGAATACTGTACTTGAACATTGAAGTCAATGCCATGGAATCTGAAGGTGTTGTCCCATGCGCCGAAGAAAGTAGGCAATACTGGGCCAAAAATTTTACCATCAGCAGCCACGGTTACGGCAGGAGCAGTAGCGCCTGTGCCCTGAACCGTCCAACGGGATTGTCCACTGGGTACCACGTGACTGTAGAGGATTCTTTCACCTTTGGCGTTGATGAACACCCGGCGGCCAGTAGCAGGATCAACTCCATCAGTAGGTACAACGTACAAGCTACCAATAGACTGACCTACCCGCGTAATATTGGCTGTTTCCAAACCAGCAGTTGCAGTGAAAATATCGGTGTTTCCAGCAGCCAGTGCGGTTACTTCATTCTGCATGAAGGCAATGTTGAAGTTGGATGTCCAGCTGAATTTCGCTTTTTTCAGAATAGTACCTGTTAGGCCAAACTCCCAACCGGTGTTCCGCATCGAACCAATGTTGGTTTGAATCGAACTTCCAGGGATACCTTTAGAAGGTGCCTGTGGAGCGTTCAGGATCAGTCCATCGATGTCATTCTGGAAATAAGTGATTTCACCCGTCAGGCGGTCTTCCAGCAAGCCAAAGTTGATCCCAATGTCCGTCTTGCGGCTGGTTTCCCAGGAAAGGTTGGTGTTGCCGGCCTGGGCAAAACCAGTGGTTGGGTTGGTGCCATATAAACCTGATCCATAGATCGACAATGAAGCAAAGTCACCAATACCATTGTTGTTACCTACTTCACCGTAGCTACCACGGATGCGGAAAAAGTTGATGGCATTGCCCAGTGAATTTTTCCAGAAGTCGAGTTCTGAGAGGGTCAAACCCGCTGAAGCCCCCCAGAAAATACCCGCTTTTTTGCCAGGAGCAAAAGCAGAGTATTCATCCTGGCGCAAATTGGCCGTCATCAGGAAGATTTTTTTGAAATCGTAGTTCAAACGACCAAAGTAAGACAAAAGGTAGTTTTCACCCTGTCCATTACCCGCAGGTACAATGGTGGTGAAGTTTCCTTGATAAGAGGTGAAAAATGGATCCCCAATCACCGTGCGTTGGGCACCCCAGCTTGACGAAACCGTGCGCTGCTGCTCATTACCCACCAGGAAAGAGAAGTTGTGCTTCTCGGCCAGGGTGAAATCATAAGTCAGCAAATGCTGCCAGTTCCAACGATCGAGGCTATTGACAATGTTGGTTGCTGCACCATTGGTGCCGAAACCGTCACCGTGCACCGGAGTTTGGAAAGAAATGTTCTCCAAACTAAGTTGGTCAACACCATATTGAGTGCGGTACGTCAAACCTTTGAAAAGATTAACATCCACAAAAACTGCAGCTTGAAGTTGCTTTGCCTCGGAAGTGAAGCTGTTCAACTCGATGATTGGAACCGGGTTAACAAAACCCACCTGCTGTAAGTTGCGGTAACGGCCAGGCTGGTTGTTGGAAGCAATGTTGTAAGAGCCATCGGCATTATAGGCAGGGATATTGGGCGCAGTAACCAATGGAATACGGCCAAGGCCAGAAGTGCCAAAAGCCTGGCCAGGCAGTGATCCTGTACTTGGGGCCGCATTAAAGTTGGTTGTGTACCCCATGTTTGTGCCAATTTTCACTTTTTTACCCAATTTGTGATCGAGGCTCAAACGACCTGAAAGGCGCTCAAAAGTATTGCTGACAAGCATCCCTTCCTGGTTAGAATAACCCAAGGAAAGGAAATAAGTGGTACCTGAGCTACCACCTGAGAAACTCAAACCGTGGTTGTGAGACAAGCCCGTTTGTAGTACATAATCATACCAGTCCGTATCCACCGTTTGACCATTGATGGTTTCCAGGAAGAATTGATCGGGAAGATTTGCGTTGCGTGCCGCTTCATTCTTGTAGCCGACGTATTCTTCGGCGTTCAAAAGGTCGAAGCGTCTGGCTGCACTGGTCCAACCAGCCCAACCATCGTAGCTAATTTTGGTTTTGCCTTCCTTACCCCGTTTGGTGGTAATCAACACAACCCCCGCACTGGCCCGAGAACCGTAGATAGCCGCAGCTGCCGCATCTTTCAGGATTTCGATGCTCTCAATGTCATTCGGGTTGATGTTGGAAAGCACGTTGTTGGCGGCATTGTTACCACCATCACCAGTGAAGGTAGGCACCCCATCCAAAACAATCAATGGAAAAGAACTCAAGTTGATCGAGTTGATCCCCCGGATGCGGAATACAGGTGGGTTGTTGAGTACCCCGTTGGGCAAACTCACGTTGACCCCGGCGGCACGGCCTTGCAGGGCCTGGTCAAAACTTTGTACCGGTGAAGCGGCCAAATCCGAACCCTTGATCGAAGAGATGGTTCCGGTAATGTCACGTCTTTGTTGCGTGCCATAACCAACCACGACTACTTCATTGATGTTGACACCAGCTTCCAATTCAACATCCACTACGTTAGACGTACCAAGCTCAACTTCACGGGAAGTGTACCCCGTATAACTGATGACTAAGGTTGTGGAATTGGCAGGTGCGGACACGGAGTAGGTACCATCGACATCTGTCACGGTACCTGCAGAGGTACCTTTGACGAAGACGGAGGCGCCGATGAGCGCCTCTTTGCTGCTTTGGTCAACCACCTTTCCGGTGATGGTGCGCTGAGCCAGCATTGTAGCCAGACTGCCCAGCAGCAGCATGAGCACTAGTGAGAGTTTTTTCATACAAAACGAATTTTGGACAAATGAAAGCAATACTATTAATAGGTTGTACATATTTAACATGGGTTATTTTGTCGCCAAAAAGCAAAAAAGCGCTATTAACACTACAATACCCTTATCTTTGTGCGCTTGAACCTTATGTGTTTGAGGGTTGTTCTTTGGTCAAATTTGAATTGATCTTGATCTCCACAAAAATATTGGGGAAATGGCGAAAGTTGAGGAGGAATTGTTGTTCATGAAGACAAAGGAAAAAAGTCTGATTCGGCAGGCAGAAGCATTGATACCTACCCCATGGGGAAATTTTCGGATGGCCGCCTATGCCGAAAGCTCCGAAGATTGGATGCCCCATTTGGCGCTCATCAGTGAAAATTGCAACCTCAGTGAGCCTGTTCTTACACGCTTGCATTCGGAATGCCTAACCGGCGATTTGTTTGGGTCCAAACGTTGTGATTGTGGTGAACAATTGGCTTACGCTTTGTTTAAAGTCGCCCAAGAGGGAGGTATGCTGCTTTACCTGCGCCAGGAAGGCCGGGGCATTGGCCTCATTAATAAACTCAAAGCCTACAACCTGCAAGACATGGGCTTCAATACCATCGATGCCAACATTCATCTCGGCTTTGAAGCAGACGCCCGTGACTATGGGATCGCCATTGAAATGCTGGAAGATCTAGGGGTAAGTGAAATCAAATTGCTGACCAATAATCCGGATAAAATTGAGGCCTTTGAACATACCTCCGTCAAAGTAACCAACCGGATTCCCATCATCATCGAACCCAATGCCGACAACCAGGAATACCTGCGGGTTAAGCAGGAATTTATGGGGCATTTGTTGGGGTAACCCTGCGTGATTACCCAATTATTAGATCAGGGCGACCACGTAGGGTCGTCCCAACCATAATCCACCATGCGCGCCATCCAATTTCACCAATTTGGTCCTGTCGAAGAACTCTATTTGGGAGATTTTCCCACTCCTGAACCCGTTGGGCATCAAATCCGCATCAAGGTTAAAGCTACAGCTTTGAACCGCGCCGACCTTTTGCAACGTGAAGGCAAATACCCGCCACCTCCAGGCGAAAGCCCTATTATGGGCCTGGAGATTGCCGGAGAGGTGGAGCAACTAGGTGAAAATGTGACCAAATGGAAATTGGGAGACCGAGTGTGTGGACTTCTAGCTGGTGGAGGTTATGCTGAATATGCCGTCATCCATGAAGATGTGGCCATGCCAATCCCTGAAAACCTGGACTTTTTGGCTGCTGCGGCTATCCCTGAAGCCTTTTTAACTGCCTTTCAAGCCTTAGTTTGGATTGCCAAACTCAAGGCAGATGAAACTTTGTTGATTCACGCTGGGGCGAGTGGTGTGGGCACTGCTGCACTACAACTGGCTCGTTTGATCGGAGCCAAAACGTTTGTAACAGCATCGGCAGAAAAACATGCTCTTTGCCTGGCTTTGGGCGCAGAACAGTGTATCGATTACAAAACGCAAGACTTTGCGGAATGTATCCAGGAATGGACCAAGGGTAGGGGAGTTGACGTGGTGCTGGATTTCTTAGGTGCTTCCTATTTGGAGCGCAACCTCAAATCTTTAGGTATGGATGGCCGAATGGTGATGCTGGCCATCATGGGCGGAGCACAAGCAGCAGGGATCAATTTGGGGTTGGTGTTGATGAAAAGACTGAGTATCCATGGTTCCACCTTGCGTGCACGGACCTTGCCGTATAAAACGGAATTGACTCAGGCTTTTATGGAATTGACTTGGGCGCACTTTGCGAGTGGAAAATTATTCCCAGTGGTGGATAAAGTTTTCTCTTGGAAGGAGGTAGCTCAGGCCCATTCATATATGGAACAAAATCGGAACCAAGGGAAAATTGTGCTGAGCTTAGCTTAAATTATTTCGGGAAAACAGGCAAGCTTAATTTCCATTTGTGCTGACTTTGGCACAACTCCTGAAAGTAGTCCCAATCCAAAAAATGCGCTTCTGCACAGATCTCGGCCAGTTGCCGGTAGGAGGTAAACATCTGGATTTGATGAATGGACTCCTGCGCTACAAATTTTTTCAAACGCTGCAATGGTCGACTTTTCTGCACATCCCGAATGTAGATAGCAGCCACCCGACCGGGATAACGCTGGTCAATTTCATGGTAGATGTAAGGGTCTTTTTCTGCGTTGTCGCCAATCAAAATGAAGCGTTTTTCGGGGTAGGTATCAAAAATACGGATGATGCTTTCCATTTTATGGTTCATATCTTTCTGGCTATGCACTTTGTACGGAAAGCCTATGTCCCGCAGCAAAACGGGCGCTTTGGGCATGGAATGCACTTTGAGGTAACCCGCAACCAAGTCGTAGATGTTGCGCGGACTATTGGAAACATAAAAGAGGGGCAAAAAACCCTGATCATCATAGCCCCGGCGTAGCGCCCGGAAAAAAGCCGCTACTTCATCGAACAATTTGCGCCGATGGATACTTTTGAACAAAGTATTGTAAAAAGCCCGCCACTTGAATAGGCTGGCCACGCCCGTTTCTATGACGGTATCATCCAAGTCAGAAATGATGCCCAGCGTGGTTTCTTCGGGAGGGAACATTACAGTAGTACTGGTTTCTAGGTTCATCTCAGCGGTCCAAGGCGTCTTGAGTAGCGTAATGTGGACGTTTTGCCAAGGTTCATCGCTGCTGAGCTCCAAAGGTGGATCAAGGGGCACACTCAAGGTGAAATACCCTTCACGATCGGTGGTTAAATCAAATTGATGGTCTTCAATACTCACCCGCAGCACTGCATTGGGTATTTCGTCGCTCTCAAATCGGTGGTAGGAATTGATCAGGTTTTGTAAAACGGTATTGATTGGACTGTTGCGAAGACGTTTTTTGACCAAAACCCTACCTTGCAAAAAAAGAAAGTCCCGCCGCCCAAATCCACGATAAGTTGCGATCTTTATCGGCAAATCTTTACCTACTCCACTAACTTTGACCAAGGCAAACCTCAGGTCATCAATGAAATGATCCAAACGACGCAGTAAATTGATTACAATGGTTTTCAGCGAAGGCATCTAAAATGCAGTTTTCTTCGTTCAAAATTCGCGGAAACTTCCGATTTTTTCGCAGTAAAAACGAATAAACATGAGAAAATACTACTTGTTGCTTTTTTGGGGCTTGGCTTTTTTACAACCGTTACAGGCTCAAGACACCGAAAAACCGATGCTTGAAGCCACCATGGCCGAGGTTTCCAGCATTGATGCCATCATCAAGACCCTTTATGAGGTCATCTCCGGCCCGGCGGGTCAGCGCCGCAATTGGAACAAGTTTCGTTCGCTCTTTCGTCCCGAAGCTCGCCTGAATGCAGTGGGTAAAGACCTCAATGGCAAAGCCAAATTAACGACCATGACCCAGGAGGACTACATTCGCAATGTAGGGCCAATGTTTGATGAAAAAGGTTTTTTTGAAAAAGAAATTGGCCGTTCGCAGGAAAAATATGGCAACATGGTGCACGTGTTCAGTGCTTATGAAACCAGATTCGCGGAAGCAAATGGAAAAGTAGAAGCGCGGGGCATTAACAGTATCCAACTGGTACAGAAAGATGGGCGTTTTTGGATTTTGAACATCATGTGGAATCCGGAATCGTCAGATAATCCGATCCCGGAGAAGTATACGAAAAAACCGTAGGGGCACCCCTCGCGGGTGCCCGATTGTCCAATCGGGCGCCCGCGAGGGGTGCCCGATTGGTGGATGATATCGAACGCCTTGCGGCGTTATGGCGGGGGCAACCGCAAGGGTTGCCCCTACATACGCAACACAAATCCATTCACCAAAAATTGGCGCTTGATTTGGCTGGCATAAATCGTTGCGGCATCCCGATTGTCGAAACGGCCAGCAAAAATTTTATAAATCCGACCTCCACTGACATTGGCAGCAGGAGACTGGGAAAGATAAATTTCACTCAAACCCATCGCACGCAAGGACTGGGCCTGGCGCGTAGCATTGTCTAACTGCGTATAGGAGCCTACCTGAACCGAAAATCCACTTCCTGCCTGCAAAGTAGGGAAGCCTTCCAGGCTGCCTGTACTTGTATTTGCCGCATTGGTATTCCAGCTGAAATTGGGATTATTTGAATTGGAACTGGTGGTATTGTTTGAGTAAGAATTGGGGATATTGCTGCCGTTGCTGCTATTGTTGTTGTAAGCAGGGTTGTAACTGTTTGCTGAACCCGTATAGCCATATTCCGCAGGAGCCTGGTTAGAGGCCTCATTGGCAGCATTGTAGGCGCCTCCCTGGTTTTGAAAACGTCGATCGTAAGAAGGTGGCACCGGGCCATATTGGGCTTGTCGGGTACTGTTTTGTGTATTGCTGTATTGTTGCTGGGTATTTCCATACTGCTGTTGAGTATTTCCATACTGCTGTTGAGTATTTCCATACTGCTGTTGAGTATTATTGTACTGCTGCTGGGTATTGTAAGCATTGGAGCCATTGGTACCCTTGGGCGTAAAATACTCTTGCGGAGCTTCTTGTGGCGCACCATTGTAGATGCGGTCAAAAGCAAAGGAGTTGGAGCTTTGATTGTTGACCGTGTTGTAGTTGGCGGCAGTGGCATTGTTGTCGGCGTAACCAAACTGTTCCACTTTAACTTGGGCATGCCCTACCAAACTTAAGTCAATGAAGGACGCTGCAGCCATGGACAATGAGATGATGGCACCATCACTGGAAAAAGGGCCACGGTCATTGACTCGTACAATTACAGCTTTGTTGTTGTCCAGGCGTGTAACTTTCAATAGTGTACCTTTGGGAAAGGTGCGGTGTGAAGCCGTGTATTGGGTCCGATCGTAAATTTCGCCGTAGGCAGTTGGGTTGCCTTGTAAGGCGTCCGAATAATAATTGGACAAACCTACATCAGCTTGTTGGGCGAAGCTTGCAACGGAGTTCAAGATTAGGGCGGCAAGGATGCCACATACTTTACGCAGATTGTTCATTGGCAAAATAAATTTTTCAAAATAACGATGGTTATAACGAAAAGTTACAGTGAAAAATTATTTAAGCTTCAAAAAGTGCAGTGACAAAAGTTTGTTTGTCGAAAGGTTGCAATTGGTCAATGCCTTCCCCTACGCCAATATATTTGATGGGAATTTTGAACTGATTGGAGATCCCGATGGCTACACCACCTTTAGCAGTACCGTCTAGTTTGGTCAGCGCCAGTGAATTTACATCGGTTGCTTCAGTAAAATGTTTGGCTTGTTCAATGGCGTTTTGACCAGTGGTTGCATCCAGTACCAGCAGCACTTCGTGGGGTGCGGTTTCGATTCTCTTGCTTATCGAACGTTTGATTTTGCTCAATTCCTGCATCAAACCTACTTTCGTATGCAAGCGGCCGGCAGTATCAATGATGGCCACATCACAGTTGTTTTGCACGGCGTAATTGACCGTTTCGTAAGCCACGGCAGCGGGGTCCGTGTTCATACCTTTACTGTAAAAATCACAGCCCACCCGCTCAGACCAAATTTTAAGCTGATCTACTGCAGCAGCACGGAAGGTGTCCCCAGCGCCTAACACAACTTTTTTGCCTTGTTTTTTAAATTGGTGGGCCAATTTGCCAATGGTAGTGGTTTTACCAACTCCATTCACGCCAACAACCAGAAGTATATAGGGCTTCACTCCTTCTGGTAACTCGTAACCACTTAATTGCTGAGTATTGTTTTCGGCCAACAACCGCACAATTTCATCCTTTAGAATAAAATTGAGTTCACTGGCCCCCAGGTATTTGTCTTTAGCTACTCGCGCTTCGATGCGCTCGATGATCTGAGTGGTGGTATTGCGGCCAACATCCGCAGAAATGAGCAGGGCTTCGAGTTCATCCAGCACCTCTTCGTCCACGGTAGAACGACCAGCCACCATTTTAGACAGACTGCCGAAAAAACTGCTCTTGGTTTTTTCAAGCCCTTTATCCAGATCTTCTTTTTCTTTTTTTCCAAAAAGATTGCTAAAAAAACTCATATCATTGGGAATGAAAAATGAAAAACTAAAAATGAAAAATACAAAATGAGATGAAAAAATGGATCAACACCTTGAATTGATTTTTTCATTTTTCATTTTTCATTTTTCATTTCAAACTGAAAAGGCTTTTCCTGTGCAACCACAAGAAAAGCCTCTTTACGGACGATGCGTCAGACTGTGCATATATTTACTTCAGCGAAGCAATAAAAGCGTCTTTTTTGTCCTTGTGCACCATTTGCTTTTTATAGCTGTATTTGCCCGTTTTAGGGTCTTTTACGCTTACTACGATTTGTACGTAGTCGCGACCAGAACCAACGTTGGCTACACGCTTAGCAACTTTTGCGTTTTTGGATACCTTTGCCATTGCATTAATTATTTATGGAATCAAATTAAAGCTTATTGTCTTAGCAAGCAAGCTCAATTTGTTCTCAATCAGCAATTATTTAATTTCGCGGTGCACCGTTACTTTTTTCAGTATAGGATTGAATTTCTTCAATTCCATACGATCCGGTGAGTTTTTGCGGTTCTTCTGGGTAACGTAACGAGAAGTACCGGGCATTCCCGACTTCTTATGCTCAGTGCACTCAAGGATGATTTGAATGCGGTTACCTTTGCTCTTCTTTGCCATAGCAACTGAAAATTACTTGTTTAACAACCTTGTTCCAAACTTACTCCAGTATCAACTCCCTCTCTTTCCAAACGTTGCAGATACTCGTAAATCCCCAATTTGCTGATGGTGCGCATGGCGGAAGTACATACCTTCAACGTAACCCACTGGTCCGTTTCGGGGATGAAGAAACGTTTCTTTTGCAGGTTAGGCAAAAAGCGACGCTTGGTCTTGCGGTTGGAGTGTGAAACGTTGTTCCCTACAATCGGACGCTTACCCGTAAGTTGACAAACCTTAGACATAGTGTATAAATTTAAAAAGTTCAAGGTGTCAAAGGTTTTAACCAGTTTGAACTTTAGACCTTGAACTTTTCGATCCAGAGAATTTTTATCCACTAATTTTAATGGATGATTCATCAGAGTGACGCTGTAAGGAGTCGAACCTTAAACCTCCTGATCCGTAGTCAGGTGCTCTATCCAATTGAGCTACAGCGCCAGTGCGTATGCATGTTTTGCAATTGCGGATGCAAAGATAAGTCGCCTATCGGAAGTGTGCAAGCCTTTTTTATTTTTTTTGAACGATTATTTGCTTTGAAATAAAATCCCCATTGAAAACCATGAACTTATCAGGCTTGGGGAAAATAGATTCGATGTGCCAGCTACCCTGAATCTATTATTTTCGCCCAAAAAAAATATTCTGTTTCCAAAAATAAAATAATCCTTTATCTTTGAGGCCGAACCATTAATCTATTAGAGCCAATAGCCGTTTTTTGTCCCCTCACGCTGTTTGGCTGCTCGCCGGTAATTACATTTCTCGTTTTTGAGGAATACCTTTCCACTCCTTTAATCTCCCACGGCTAAAGCCATGGGTTGACAGTATTTGTGGCTCCCACGGCTAAAGCCATGGGTTGCTGTCGATACGGTTACTACGTTTGTTGTCAGTTTATGTGCGTTACGAGTACTTGCTCGTTACGTCTACATATTTCAATTGTTATTGCATTTCGTGAATATACAAAAGACAAATTTGCTTCCCATGAAGATGACCTCTACTCACTTTAATCTTTTAGGCCGGATGTTACCGGCATTAATACTACTAGGCGTACTGTTGTTTCCACAGCGGGCTCAAGCTCAGTGCGACCCAAGGACTTCCTGCATCAACCAGGTAAATGTCACGATGGATGCCAATTGCAAATTCACTGTAACCCCGGCTTTGGTGGGGTTCGGTGCTTGTGTCGGCACTTATCGGATATCCATTAGTGACAGTAACCCATCCAATGGCAACATTATTGATTGCCCTGGTTTATGGGATTATGGTGTTTTGAATAGCGCCAATGAAATTGTCTGTTGGGGTAAAATCCTGGCAGAAGACAAAAGTGGCCCCAAATTGGTCGGTGTTGATTTTACCAACACTAGCCTCTGGTGCACGGACGTCAATTTCGTGCTCAACAACCCCAAGACAGTAGGCCCAACCAATACCAATCGTTCTTTGAGCGCTTTGATTTCGGGTTCAGTGATCGACACCGATGTCCAGAACCTGGGGATCCCCAATTTTGAAGACAACTGCAAATCTTGTGGATGCAACGTGACGCTGAAATTTTCGGACCGCCTGGAAACCGCCAATTGCACCGAAACCATTGTCAATGGAGTATACGCACGCATTTATCGCGTGTTTGTAGCGACCGACTGTCGGGGTATGACCCAGAGTGTGGAGCAGGTCATTACCTTCCGCCGTCCGGTTTTGAACGACTTTCAGTTCGACTTCGCCAGTGATGGTGCGTACAAAGCGGTCATCAGCTACGATGCCTGCGTAGCTAACAAGAGCCAGATTCGCCGGATCGACGTTACACCTTATATTACTAACTTTTTCGGCAAAAAAATCTACCTGGATTCCCTGGGCTGTAATTATGGTTTGAACGTTAGCGATGTTGAGTTCCCCATTTGCAACGGTTCGGGTTTGAAAATCGAACGTACCATCAAGTTCTTTGATTGGTGTTTGAACCGGGAAATAGGCCAATACAAAATCCTGATCAAATTGGGTGACACGAGTCCACCCCGCCTGACCAAACTGTCGCGCATTCCGATCATCAGTACCGGACCTTCTGATTGTACGGCAGCGGTACCTACCACTGCGACGGGAATCCGAAACTTATTTGGGGCAACCATCAGCGACAATTGCACATTAGGCACATTAAGCCTGCGGGTTCGCACCAAGGGGAAAATCGTCAGTGGCATCGTTGTTGATACTTCTACCTGGTACAATATGAATTACCCCACAACCAATGGCCTCATTACCGGCTTGACCGTGGGGCGTCACCGCTTAATCGTCACCGCTAATGATGGCTGTTACAACACGATGACGGACTCTATCGAATTCTTTGTCCGTGACTTGATTGCACCGGTGGTAAAATGTGACGATGACTTACGTATTTCTTTATCCAATGGTTTTGAAACTGGTTATGGTAAATTGACCGCAGAAGATGTTGACGAAGGAACCTGGGACAACTGCAGCAAATTGAGATGGCTCCGGGTGCGTCGGGTGATTCCTTTAAACTGTACTTCCAGCTTCTTGAAGGACTATGACACGAACAACAACGGTAGACTCGATCCATTACCCGCCAGTGGGGACTGGACTGTAGCCGATGGTTTTGACCTCAATGGCGATGGAGATTTGGCCGATTTTGGCGAAACCTTTATCCTGAAAGAGGGCAAATTGGTCTCTCCTCTGGGCGAGTTTGTTGAATTTTACTGCTGTGATTTGGGTGCCAAAGTAACCATCGAATTATGGGCCGAAGACCTGGCTGGCAACCGCAACTACTGTTGGATGGACCTTCAGGTAGAGGACAAGACGGTTCCTACTTGTTTCGCTCCCTGGGATGCGACCGTTTCTTGTACCGATAAATGCCTGGGTAGTTTAAAAGACCGCGTTGCATCTGCTGCTTGCTTTGGCGATGTGACCATCCAGGGCGGAAATGAATGCACCAACCTCAATATTGAGTATACCGTAATCGAAAACATAAAATGTGGCAAAGGCTACATCATCCGCCGCTGGACCATCAACAAAGGTACTTCATCCACCTCTTGCGAACAGCGGATTACCGTTACGCCCATCAACGAATACGACATTTGTTTCCCTCGGGATGCCTCTGCCGATTGTAAAACAGTGAAAGCGGATTCTGCCTTCACCGCTGAATTGGGTTGTGATGTATTGGCGGTCAACGTAAGCGACAAACGTTTTGATTCCAGCGATAGTGAATGTTACAAAATATTCCGGACTTACACCGTCATCAACTGGTGTGCTTACGATGATCGTTGTGGTGATCCAATGTTAACTGGAAAAGTATACGTAGTCGATCGTGGAACTTTTGGCAACAATGGCAAAGATCCTATCTATGTGCTGGTACGGGATAAAAACCGCGACGGCGACGAAGAATTCTGGCTATCCAAAAACCGTACCCCCGAAGAAACGGGAGACATTCGTTTCACGCCACCTATCTGCGATGTTAGCGATGATTATTACCACAGTTTCATGTATACCCAAATCATCAAGGTAGAAGATTCACAACTACCGGTGGTGACGCAACCGCAGTTGAGCATTTTCCCAACCAGGGCCACTGATTGTTTGGCGGATGTTTCCATCACTTTCCGGGCTACTGACAACTGTAGCCCCTTCATTGAGCTGGAAATTCCTCAGTTGATGGTTGCCCCCAATCGCATCTTGAATGGAACATTTATCATGTACAATTCGACCCGCTGGGTAACCAAAGCCAATGCTGATGGCAGCTTTACGGTAACTGTGAAAAACTTGCCGGAAGGCAAACACGACCTGATCGTATCGGTGCGCGATGGTTGTGGAAACCTGAGTGTACCTACCCGGATTCCATTTGAAGTGAAGGATCAAAAAGCACCTGCACCAATTTGTATCAAAGGATTGTCGCTCTCGCTGATGAGCGATGGCCTGGGTGACGGCACCATGGCGGTGTGGGCAACAGACTTTGTAGCCAGTGCAATTTTTGATTGCAATGGTCAGGGTGAAGCCAACGCACAAGGACTCAAGCGCATCACCAAATACTCCATCAACCGCAAAGGCACACCCGCGAATGCCACAACTACAGGTTTGGTATTGACTTGCGCCGATAAAGGTAAAGTGGTTGAAGTAGAGCTCCATGCCTGGGATGAAGCGGGCAACCATGATTTCTGTTTGACTTACGTGGAAGTTCAGGACAACAACAAAGTTTGTCCAGGTGCAATAGTCGAAGCCTTTACCATTGCAGGCCACGTAGCTACAGCCCAAAACAATATGGTGAAAGGGGTGGCACTGCAACTTTCAGGTGGGGCAGCGATGCAATACACCAGTGGTTCCGATGGTGCCTATACTTTTGCGGGTTTGGGCAAAGGCAAAACTTACACCTTGACGCCGGATCTGAACAAGGATTTTGGCAACGGGATTTCTACCCTCGACTTGATTTACATCCAAAAACACCTCATCAATACGGAACCCATTACGGATCCATACCGCTTGATTGCGGCTGATGTAGACAACTCGGGTCACGTTTCGGTTGGGGACCAAATTCGCTTGCGCAAATTTATCCTCAACATGAGCCCAGATTTTGGTGGAACCAAGAGCTGGTGCTTCGTGGATCAGGCTTATCGTTTCCCCGATCCGCTGAATCCATGGAAAGAAGCTTTCCCAAAGATCATTTCGATGGTGAATCTGGATCACGACGTACAGGCTAATTTTGTGGCCATCAAAGTGGGTGACTTGAACCAAAGCGCCAGTGTAAGTGGCTTGCAAGGAGCCGAGCTGCGCGGTGGGGAAACCTTGAAATTGTCGATCGAAAATCTCAAACTGGAAGCAGGTAACGTATACGAAATTCCTGTAAATGCTTCAGATTTGAGCAAAATAGCCGGCTATCAGTTTGCGCTGGATTGGGCTACTGAAACCCTCGAATTTGTAGGCATCAAAAATGGTGTGGCCAAAACGGACAATTTTGGGCTTTTTGCCGAACAAGGCTTGCTTACTACTTCCTGGGTAGATCAAGGGCAAACCAAAACGGGTGCATTGTTTACCCTGGTATTCAAAGCCAAGCGCAATGTACCGTTGAGCGAGGCGTTGCAGCTCAATCCACGAGCCATGAGCGCTGAAGCGTACAATCGGGAGTCGGATGTACTCGGGCTTGCGCTGGATTTTGGTGCAGCTACCGCAGCGCTGAACAACGAAATGGTGCTGGAGCAAAACCAGCCCAACCCCTTCCGCAGCGAAACCCAAATTGGGTTCTGGTTGCCACAAGCGGGCGAAGCCACACTGAGTATCCATGACGTCACCGGTAGAATGGTCAAAACCTTGCGCCAAAACTTTGACAAAGGCCAGCAGCAGGTTTTGATCAAACATACGGATCTGCCGAGCAATGGTGTTTACTATTACACCCTAACTCAAAATGGGGCTACGGCTACCCGTAAAATGGTGGTAACTAAATAGCGCACATAAAGCCTTTTTTATAGTTTAGTCAGTTACATAGTGGAAGCTGGAGGGCCTTCTTGCAATTTGCGCAGGGAAGGCCCTCTGCTTTTAGCCTACTGCAATAACATGAATTTTAAATTAATTGCATTGAGAATCAATAATGTGCGACTTCTACGAAGTCGTAAAAAACTCATTTGCAACATTTCTACAAATGTACGACTTCTACGAAGTCGATCTGATGACCTCGGAGAGGTCACACATTTGTAGAAAATGGTGGTATTTAAGATTGTACGACTTCGTAGAAGTCGCACATTTTGCGCAGTTAATTCAGAATTCACGTTGCAATAGATATTTTTTTCGAAATCTATCAGCTGCTTTCCAAAACAATGTATCTTTCTAGCTCACTATCTATTTATGGATTATGGAGCCCTTTGCCTGATTCCACCGCTAGTAGTGGTTGTATTGGCAATCTTTATTCGCCGCGCTTTCGAACCTTTGCTGATCGGCTGCCTGCTGGGCTTTGTGCTCATCAAACCCAGCGCATTTCCGGGAAATTTTGTTGATGCCCTGGTCGCAACCCTACGCGACGAAACAATGGCCTGGATCATCCTGGTTTGTGGCTTATACGGGTCTTTGATCCATTTGATCATTCAGTCGGGGGGAGTTTATGCCTTCGGTCAGTATGTACTGCGTTATGTCAAAACCCGGCGAAGTGCGTTGGTTGTAACCTGGTTTTTAGGTTTGTTCATTTTTGTGGATGACTACATGAGTGCACTGGCTTCGGGGGTCACCATGCGGAAAGTCACCGACAATTACCGCATTTCCCGAGAGATGTTGGCCTTACAAGTCAATGCGATGGCCGCACCGCTGTGTATCATTGTACCCATGACCACCTGGAGCATTTACGTGAGCAAGCTTTTGGAAGACAATAAAGTTGTTGCGGCAGGGGAGGGGTTCCAGGGTTTTTTAAACTTGATTCCCTACATGTTTTATGCCTGGATTGTAGTGATCATCGCCCTGTTGTTGGCTTTGGGGAAATTTCCGCTGCTGGGGAAATTGAAAAAAGCCGAAAAAAGAGCCCAGGAAACCGGGGTATTGGTACCGCCAAAATCCATGATGAGCAAGACCGAAGAAAATCCCGTTCAAGCCAGAGGGGCCAAGGCACAGTATTTTTTTATTCCACTGCTTGTACTGATTGCTGCGACCTTGATTTTGGACAAAGATGCACTGAAGGGAGTGATGGTCGGCGTTGCTTTCACCTTTTTTTACTACTGGTGGAGTGGCGTGCTGACCTTCGATGCCCTTACCGATGGAATTTTTGAAGGTTTCCAAAGTATGGTTTTTGCCTTGGCCATCCTGACAATGTCATATGTGCTCAAACGAGTAGGGGACGAGATGGGCCTGACGCCTTTTGTGATTGATGCCGTGAGTGGCGTATTGTCAAAAGGGATGTTGCCAGTGGTCATCTTTTTGGTCTTGGCTTTTATTTCGTACACCACAGCTTCCTCCTGGGGCGTTTATGCAGTAGCCATTCCAATTGTAGTGCCCTTGGCGCAGGAACTGGATGCCAATATGTGGGCTACTCTGGCTGCGGTGATTTCTGCGGGTGCTTTTGGTTCACACGCCAGCTTTTATTCGGATGTAACCGTTTTAACCGCTACCAGTACGGAGTGCAACAACATGGAACTATCTTTTGCTGCCTTGCCTTATAATTTGATTGCACTAGGCTTATCGGCCTTATTGTTTTTAGCGTTTGCTTAATTTTTGTACATGTATCGCAAAGAATTACCGAGTGGGTATATCATTCAACAAACCGAAGCCCGGCACGCCAAAGCGCTGGACGCCCTCCAACGCCTGGTTTTTCCTACCCTGGCGGAAGAAGAGCGGATGGCCGAAAGGCATTACCTACACCATCTGAAAGTTTTTCCGGAAGGGCAAATGGTGCTACTGGACGCAGATGAAGTCATTGGGATGACCAGTTCTATCCGCTATCACCTCAGTTTGGAAGACCATACTTTTCTGGGGGTATCGGATAACCTGTGGTTCAATACCCACGAACCCCAGGGGGATTGGCTGTATGGCATGGACATGGGGGTGCATCCGCGTTACCGCGGACAGGGTTTGGCCCGGCAATTGTACCGGGCCCGACAGGAGATTTGCCGGAGTTTGGGACTCAAAGGCCAAGTAATTGTGGGTATGCCAATTGGTTATGTGGATTATGCCCGCGAAATGAGCCTCGATGAATATTACGAACACCTGATCGAAGGCAGCATTTATGACCCCACCGTGAGCACCCAAATGCGGATGGGGGCCGAGCCCCAGCGATTGATTCACAACTACCTGGATGATCCCAATTGTGGCAATGCAGGTGTATTGATGATTTTATCCGCTGAAAAACAAGTCTGAAATCTTAGTAGCTAAATATGGAAACCAAAACCAAAAACAGCACCAAACCCAGCATTCAATTGCTGACCCCCATACCCGGCCCCAAAAGCCAGGAAGTGTTAGCCCGGCGGGTCGCTGCATTACCCGCAGGAGCAGGCCGTTCCACTGATGTAGTGGTTGATTCAGCCAGAGGGGCAGTAGTCAAAGACGTGGATGGTAACACCCTGCTCGACTTTGCGGGTGGGATTGGCATGATCAACGTAGGCCATTCACCCGCCAATGTGGTCAACGCGGTAAAAAGACAATTGGACAAATTCATCCATACTTGTCAGATTGTCACCACGATGGAGCCACCGATCCAGTTGGCGGAATTGCTCAACCGCATTGCCCCTGGTGATTTTCCGAAAAAAACCTTGCTGTGTAATTCTGGCTCAGAGGCGGTTGAAAACGCGGTCAACATCGCTCGCTACTACACCCAGCGCCCAGCGGTGATTGTGTTTGAAGGTGCCTACCACGGGCGAACCCACCTCACCCTGAGTTTGACCAGCAAGTACAACCTCTTCAAAAAAGGCTTTGGCTCCATGGCCAGCGACATCTACCGCTTGCCTGCTCCCAATATGTATCGGGTACCCGAAGGTATGAGTGCCCCAAAATACCTGGATTATTGCATCGCCCGCATCGACGAGGCGTTGATTTCACAGGTGGATCCCAGTGCGGTAGCAGCCATTTTGATTGAGCCAGTACTAGGAGAGGGGGGCTTTATTCCCGTTCCGGCGCCTTTTCTGAAAAAACTGCGCGAGGTGGCTGACCAACACGGCATCGTGCTGATTTTTGATGAAATCCAATGTGGCATGGGCCGCACGGGCAAACTTTGGGCTTGCGAACATACCGGAGTGGTACCTGACTTGATCACTACGGCCAAAAGTATGGGGGCTGGAATGCCCATCGCTGCGCTCATCGGCAAAGCCGAGATTCTTGACGCGCCACACCCCGGTGGGGTAGGCGGCACTTACGGCGGCAGCCCGGTAGCCTGTGTAGCGGCCATTGAAGCCGTCAAAACCATCATCAGTTCCGGGTTTCAACAAAAAACGGAAAGGGTAGGGGAGCAGATGCGTCGGACTTTGGAGAGCTGGAAAAAGAAATATTCCTGCATTGGCGACGTACGCGGCCTGGGGGCGATGCGCCTGGTAGAGTTTGTGAAAGACCGCCAGACCAAAGAACCCGACCCCGAACTGACTCTGGAGATCATCAAAGATGCAACGGCGCACGGTATTTTGTTGATCCGGGCGGGACTATATTCCAATTGTATTCGTTTGTTGCCACCGTTGGTGATTACGCGCAATCAGTTGGCGGAGGGCTTGCAGGTATTAGAAGACGCCATTCGGCGGGCGCATGAAAAGCGGGGCTTGATGTAGTACTTAGGTGTTTCTTCAGTGCCTTAGGTTTCTTAGGTGGTGAGAAAAATCCCTGCGAAGCAGGATATAAATTTCACCACCTAAGAAACCTAAGGCACTGAAGAAACACCATAGCTAGGCATAAACTATGGATCAAATTTTCCACAACGGCCACATTCATCCCACTACTTCCACCCAAGAAGTAGAGGCACTATGGGTAAAAGCGGGGAAGATCGCAGGTTCCGGGCCATTGTTCCAACTGCAACAGCAAGCAGGAGCATCCACAAAACTCCACGACCTAAAGGGCAAAACCCTGCTCCCCGGCTTCCACGACCCCCACATCCACCTCTGGAAAGTTGGCGATCTATTGACCTACATGCTCGATTTACGGGGTGTTAGGAGCATTGCCGAAATGCAAGACCGCTTGCGCGAATTTGCCGCACGCCACCCTGAGCGGCCCTGGATATTGGCGCGGGGTTTCAACGAAGCCAATCTGGCCGAAGGCCGAATGCCCGATCGCTACGACCTGGATCGTGCCGTGCCTGACCGACCTTGTTACGTGATCCGCACTTGTGCCCATATTGCCGTGGTCAACTCCATGGTTTTTTCGCTTTTGCTCAACTTGGAAGTGCCAGCAGGCGGGGAAGTGCTCAGAGACAAACAGGGCAAAGCCACCGGAGTATTTACAGAAAGTGCGCTGGGCCT
>JAIXOO010000127.1 GCA_027486765.1 Saprospiraceae bacterium | reverse complement strand
GTGGCAATGATGACGAGCATGCTGCTGGCAGCAGGCGTAATTGCCATAGTCTGAGGTTCCACTGGTTTATGCTGTAGCATCTGCATTGTAGATTCCATTTGCCTGAAACGCTGATAAAAATAATAAGCCAGGTAAAAACAATTCATCATCGCCAGATAAAAAAGAACCACCCGGTACTCTACATACAACCAACTGGAATTAAAGATATTATCCCCGGCAACATAGATAAAAAAGAGATACATTGCAAAAAAGGAAATTAACACGGGTACCACAAAGCCCAAAGCGGCCTGTAAAAAAGCACGCAACATCGAGGCGTCCAACCAATCGTAATTGGCATCCAAACGCATGCTGACCCAACGAACGAGGCTCCATACGACAAAATTGATCAGGGCGCCAGTTAGCACCTCTAGAAAGTACTCTGGCTGCATGACCATTTCCCACAAGCTCTGGGAATGCCCCAGTATTTTGATGAAATGGGCCAAAAAAATGGAGCCAATGATGCGGATCCAAATATCGGGATAGGGACGGGTCTGCACGTGTTGAATTTTAAGCACAATTTATACAAACTTTTATAAGAATAACCTGCGTTGCAGATGCATACTTCAGCCCCTTTTTTATCTACTTCAGCTCAAATGCCTTCTACTTCGGCCAAAGCAGCCCGATTTGCTGCCACCCAATCTTCAATTCTCCAGTCAATAGGGGCACAAATGTTTACTGCATTTTTCACCCTTTCAAACTGTTGTGATGAAGAATTTATCTTGCTGGAGTATTTTAAGCTTACTAGTTTTCTTAAGTACTTCGAGCCTGATGGCTCAAAAAAACCTCAACCTGGGCCTGGGTTATTTTGGTGAAACGGCCACCCACCCAGGCTTGGTCGCTCAGCTGGAACTAGAAAAAACCCAGTCCAAAAAAGTATCTACCCTCTTCCGCGCCGATTTAGGTGCCTATGTACATGCCCGCAACCACACGGGCGTATTTATGGATGTACACGCTGGCCTGCGTCGCTACCGGACTTCGGGCTTTTTTACTGAGCAATACCTGGGTGTAGGCACCCTGCTGAGTTTTTACAATGGCGATGGAGTATTCCAACGCGATGAAAATGGCAACATCCGGCGGGCTTCAGCTTTCGCCAATCTCGACATCATGCCTTCGGTGACTTTGGGCGTTGGTTACAATCTGAGCAAAGATTCCGCCAGCGCCAATTTGATCTATTTCCGCCCCAAGGTTTTCTGGCAACTGCCGTTCAACAACCTCGCTCTGCCTCATGTGGCGCTGCAAGTTGGATTCATTCACCGCATCAACTAAACCTTAAGTTATGAAAAAGTTACTTTGGATGGCATTGCTCACCATCAGCCTCTTTGCCTGCGAAAAATCAGAATTCCTCAGTGAGGGCAATTATTATTTCATTCGCCACAAAGGTGCGGCCATGCCCGTGTGGGTCAAGGGCAACCTGGAGTCTGGCGTTTTTTTGATCACGGTACACGGAGGCCCTGGCTCGTCTGGCCATGAATTTGCGGTAACCAAAAGTTTTGCCGAACTGGAAAAAGACTATGCTGTAGTCTACTGGGATCAACGTTTTTCGGGTCTAGCCCAAGGCGACCCCAAAAAATCGACTTTGAGCATTGATCAATTTGTGGAGGATGTAGATGTGGTGGTTGACTTTGTCCGCCAGCAGTTTAATCAGCCCAAATTGTTCATGTTGGGCCACAGCTGGGGCGGCGGACTGAGTGCAGCCTGGCTGGGCCGCAACAACAATCAACAAAAAGTGCAAGGTTGGATCGATGTAGATGGTTCCGTGTTTGACTCGCTGGAAGTACAAACGGTCAAAAACTGGACCTTGGAGCGGGTACCCGCCAAAATCGCCGAGGGCAAAGACCTTAAATTTTGGCAATACGTTGTCGATTGGTACCAGGCGCACCCCGCCCCGGTGTATTCTGACAAAGAGCCTTACATTTTTGCGGCAGCCCTGGATACCAGCTACAATGCCGCTGCCCTGGCCGATAGCAATCAGCTTGATTATGCCAAGTTGCTGCTGCGTTCGCCCTACTCTTTGGCTTATTTTACCAATAAAGTGGACGCTCGTTTTGCGGATGGACTGGATTTTCGACCCGAATTAAGGCGCATCAACATCCCGGCATTGGTGTTGTGGGGAAAAGATGATCCAACCTTGCCAATCGAGCTGGCCAGTTTTACATACAATACCTTGGGAACGGCACCGGATCGGAAAAAGAAGGTGGAGTTTGAAAAGTGTGGGCATTCACCGCATTATGAGCAGCCGGCGAGGTTTGTGGCGGCAATGCGGGAGTTTGTGGAAAAGTGGCGGTAGATTTCGGTACTTGCCATATCATTCCTGAGGTGAATCCTTAAGTGCCTTAGGTTTCTTAGGTGGTTAAAAAAAATTATTCACCACCTAAGAAACCTAAGGCATTTAAGGATTCACCTCAGGATACTCAGCGCAACATCTCCCGTTCATTCACCAAAATCCAATTGAACTCTACCTCAATAAAAGTCCCTTGGGGAAATACGGCTTTAAACACCTGTCCAAAAAAACGTTCTGCTTTTTTCCGATCACTGATTCGCAGTGCCAGTACGTTAAAAAGCAACAGCCCTCCAGGAGCCAACAAATCGCGCAATTGCTCCAAAAATTCAATTTGCTGGAAAGGCCCCGGAATCTGATCGTCCAGAAAAACGTCCATACAGATCAGGTCATATTTTTGGTAAGTACTCGACACAAAAATTTCCGCATCGGTACAAATCATATCGATGGGCGATTGTAAATCCGCTAAAGTGTAGCGGTAAGCCAGGTCGATGATGACCTCGTCTATTTCTACAGCGGTGATGTGGAAATCCAGTCCTTGCTTTTTCTCCAGGATGTAAGGAATACTACCCAGCCCCAGGCCCAGCACCAATGCTTCTTTTCCTGGCAATGCTTCCAATTTGCACTGCTCAAAGGCGCGGGCAAAGTTGGTGTACAAATCTTCGAAGGAATACACTGCATGGGCTGTACTCAACTGATAGCGCCCCCGGCGCATACTTACGTAAAGGTGAGGATTGTACTCGCTGGATGCACTTTCCAGGTGGATTTCCACCAGATAACTCAGGTACCTTTTCCAGGTAGGAATGTGCATGTGTCTATTTTTCCCAATTGCGGTATTTGGAACTGTCTTCAAAGGTGCGCAACAAAATCAGGCGCTCGGAGATGTCAAATTCCTTGCCTCTGCGTTGCATCATGGCTTCAGCGGTTTCAAAAGCCTTGTCCAGTTGGAAGGTGGTAAAACCGGCAGCCCCGCCCCAAGAAAAGGAGGGTACAAAAGCCCGGGGGAATCCAGCCCCAAAAATATTAGCGCCTACCCCGATCACCGTCCCGGTATTGAGCATGGAATTGATGCCCACTTTGGCGTGATCGCCCATGATGACCCCACAAAATTTGATGCCAGTAGGCAAAAACTGACCAGCGGGGTAATTCCAAACCCGCACTTCTTCGTAGGTATTTTTGAGGTTGGAGGTATTGGTGGCAGCACCAATGTTGCACCATTCCCCAATGACCGAGTTGCCCAGATAACCATCGTGGGCTTTATTGCTGTAGCCTTGAATGACTGAATTGTTTACCTCTCCACCTACTCTGGTCCAGGGGCCAAAGGTATTGCTACCGTAGAGACGCGTGCCCATTTTGACTTGCGCATGCTCACCCAATGCCAAACCACCCCTAATGAGGCTGCCCTCCATGATTTCGGCATTTTTGCCGACGTAGATGGGGCCATCAAGCACATTGAGGCTAGTTCCTTCTACCACGGCACCTTCTTCCAAAAAGATGCGGCTGGGGTCACCAACGATGCGGTTGCTGTCGGAGATGGGCTGGGATTCACGGCCTTGGGTAAGCAGTTGGAAGTCTTCCTCCAATGCCGCGGCATTTTGCGTGAAAATATCCCAGGGGTGATCTATTTTTAAAAAAGGTGTGTCTTCGATATCGTAAACGTGCAGTTGGTCGATGTCCTCATCGTGGATGAGTTTTTCCAACTGTTCCCGATCCAGTTTGGCCACAATCAATTCCTCACCTTTGAGGTAGGCCTCGTTGAACTCCATTTGCCGAATCAGGCGGATCAAACGATCCGAGGGCATCACGGAGCCGTTGATGACAATGTTTTCGTCGCCGTATTCGATCGGGAATTTACTGGCAAGATAGTCCTGAGTAATAAAGGAGACCTTCGCGTTGAGCCACTGTTTCCATTTTTCTTGAATGGTCAGTGCACCTACGCGTAGTGCACCTACAGGTCGGGTAAAAGTGAGTGGAAGCAGTTGTTCGCGAACTTCGCTGTCAAAAAGAATGACGTGCCACATAGGCCATTTAAAAGTTTGCCCGAAAATTAAAAAAAAAGTCCCAACCAAACCTGATTGGGACTTTTTTTACCGTGATCACATTGTATGGTGATTTACGACTTCTGAGCGAATTTGGCAAATTTCTTATTGAACTTGTCAATACGGCCCGCAGTATCCACAAACTTCATCTTACCGGTGAAGAATGGGTGTGATGCGCTGGAAATTTCCAACTTAATCAGCGGATATTCATTGCCATCTTCCCAAACAACGCTATCGCGGCTAGGAGCGCAAGAACGGCCCAACCAAGACTCATCGCAAGAGAAATCTTTGAATACCACCGTACGGTAACTTTGCGGATGGATATCTTTTTTCATGGCAAACTCCTTTTTCAATTTTTGAATTAGGGTGCAAAGATAATTTCTTTCGTGCAATAAATCAAAAGAGTAAGGTAAAATATTCTCAACTTTTTCATTTTTCGGGTAATAACGAACAAGAGTGGATGACCAAAAAAGGCCACCCACTCGTCAATATGGTCACAAAACTCCAAAAAATCGGATTTGATTAGCCTTTCAGGCAGCTTACGATCGAAACCAGGCTAACTCCACATGAAATACAAGTACCATCAAAATTGCGGCCAAGGCAACGCACCCTGGCAAGGAACGTATTGTTTTGGCTGATACAATTTAGAATTTTGGTTTTGCAAGCACTGCATGAACTGGCTGCTCCGAACAACTGGGAGACACAATTGAGGGGATTTCCTCCACTTATGGCGACCAATTGACCACTCCGCAATTCTGATAGTTTACCATCGGAACCTTGGGTCAGGCTAAAAAACTGGGTTTTGCCAGCCTCGGTAATTTTAATGGTGATCTGATCAACAGTACCTAATCTGGAAGGGATTTGCCGGGATGCAATTTGGATGGTGGAATTGCCGGCAGTAAAACGTTCTGACACTTTAATTTCGCCCAATCTGCCTCCTAACTTGCTGATTAGGTGATTTTGTAAATCCCCTTTGAGCAGCAGGCTGGCCTGAGCAGTGTCTACTTGAGCATAGGAAAACGAAAAAGAAGCACAAAGTGCAAGAGTGAAGCAAAGCTTAAAAAAAGAATTCTGCAATGAATTTTTCATTGTTTTAAAGGTTTGTAGGTGAAAAAATTATTGATTCCAGTTGCTGCACAGGTAGCGGACTACCAGGTTTTGGATGTTGTCTTTTTGCAGCTTATCCTGGTTGTTGTATTCCTGCTGGATGGAGTCCATCTGTTGTTCGTAGCGCAGTCGATCGCGCATGTTGACTCCAGTGCGGTTGCGTTTGAGTTGCAGCTCGACCAACATGCTCATCCGTTCCTGTTGCAGGCGGTTAAACGTTGTATCGACTGCAAACACTTCGATGTCACTCAATGGGTCGCGTTCACGGTACAGGTTGATCTTGGCAGCCATCGCCACCCGACGGGTTTGGGCGTCATCCTCAATGGTTCCGGCTGAAAAATCCAAGGTAGAAAGCGTCTTTAAAAACGAGGAAGTACGTTGATAAGGTTGCAGATCTGCACGGTTGTAAAAAATCTCCCAAATAGGTTGGGCTTGTATGGCTAGATTGGGCTTGAGTCGCCAGGATCGAAAGGACCAGTCCACCTTAAATTCACGGATGTTGTTGGGCCGCAAAATTTGGGATGGATTAATCGCTAAAAGATCAAATGCCGGCGAAACAGGGATGGTAAATTCGGAGGCTCTGGCCAGGGTTGGTGTTTCATTTTGGGCATAAATATTCCCAAGCAGCCCCAGCAAAAGCAGGAGTGTGCATAGCTTTTTCATACATGTTTTAGGGTTTTGGATGTTTTGGTATGACCAGTATTGTTTCAGCTGAATACCCTACAAAGTTCAGGGAAAGGGC
>JAIXOO010000505.1 GCA_027486765.1 Saprospiraceae bacterium | reverse complement strand
GGCAATCGCCTGTTGCGGGGTTTTGATGAGGAATTCATTTTTGCGACCCATTACGCGGTGGGTTCAGCCGAATACCGTTTGCTGCTGAGCCGCAATTCTTTTTTGTATACATTCGGCGATTACGCCTGGGTGGCCAATCGGACTACGATTGTGCAGGAGGATTACCGCGCTTTTGGTTTTGGGGCGGGGATTACTTTTGAAACCCGGGCGGGTTTGTTTGGGCTGAGTTTGGCTTTTGGGGCGAGGACAGGAACTGCGGTTGACTTTGCTGGGCCAAAGGTGCATTTTGGGTATGTGAGTTTGTTTTAGGCCTACCTTCCTAAGGTGAACTAAGGTGTCTAAGGTGGTTCAATTATTACCCTGCTTCGCAGGATTTTTTTCTTTTTCACCACCTTAGGTACCTGAGTTCACCTTAGGGGGTCACCTTAGAAAAGGTGGGCCTATCACATATTGTTTCGTGCTCGTATGGAAAAGCTTATTTTTGGGAAATATACTAAATGTGAGAGCGTGCTTGTTTGAACAACACCAAATACCTTATTCCATGAGAAAACCATCTACCAGCCTGCTTTTGGGACTCTTGGTGCTACCCATCTGCCTATGGGCACAACCCATCACACCTGAACCCAGTGCAGATTTCAGTATCCAACAACAAGGAGGGGCCTTTCTTTTTGCCCCCATTTTACCCAGCCAGCAAGCCATTCCGGGTGCCCCGTTGCCCTATTACGAACACTATTGGGAATTTGGCGATGGGGCCTACAGCTTTGATAAATCCCCTAGCCATACCTATACCCGCAATGGTGCCTTTGAAGCTCAACTCTGGGCTACGGGGAAATATGACAAAGGCAAATCGCCCAAAACCCGTCCCAAACGCAACGAAGTCAACAACCAAGCCAGCTACCTGGCCAGCAATGCGCCCGGATTCCCGGTGACGCCAAAAGAAAAAACGCTGAACTTACGGGCCATCCGGAATCCACGCCCTGACGAAGAGCTCGTGTTTATCCTGACCTATGCAAATCTGGACGAGGCCAATACCTCCGGTGAGTTGCACCTTTTTTTCAACCAAAGAGAATACCGTCAGCCACATTTTTCATTTTTGCAAAGCCGAACCCACTATGGCGAAACCGACGGCAGTGGCCCCGACATCAGTTTTTCACCCGCCCGCTACCAAAGCCAAAACCTCTGGGCTAGCGTGGATGAGCGGGCCTGGGCCAATTGGATGCTTCCAGTGCTGCCCAACCAGTTGGTACAAGAAAGCCTGAACACCTACAGCCAGCAAAAAACCTGGCGTTTTAGCAACCTGAAGCGAGGTGAAAAACGCAACCTATTCATTTCCCTACAAGCTACCCCGGCGATGCTGGCCGACACCAATGCCATCATCACGGTAGATGCCTTGTATTTGGGCGACAACGGCAGTACCTCCAAAGTGACGCTGGAAATGGAAATCCTGGCTTCACACGACCCCAACAACATTGCGGTATCGCGCAAAAAAATGAGCTTCCGCGGCGTGAAAGGCAAGGGTTTGACCTACAAAGTGAATTTCCAAAACAATGGGGAAGGCCCGGCCAGTACCATTCAAATTACCACCGGAGTACCCCGAGGCATGGAAGCAACTGGACTGAGGGTGCTGGACATGTATCCACCCTGCCCGGTTTGTCCAGATGCTGCTGCCGCCGCCCTGAGTTGTTTGGATACAACGATCAAGGAGGACAAACTGATTTTTACTTTTCGCAACATCTACTTACCTGGCACCAAACAAGATGGCGTAGGCGACCGCGATTCTACCAAGGGTTTTGTCAAATACCGCATCGAGGCTGGGCGAAAAATGAAAAAATATCCCTTCGATAGTCAGGCCAGTATTGTTTTTGACAAGAACCCGCCGATTGTGACCAATCATGCCCGCACCCATTTTAAACCGGGCTGGTCGTTGGGTGCAATGTTGGGGCAAAATGTATTTTTGAACAAACCGGGCCTGAACAGCACCTTCGCCGGGCTGACCCTTTCGCCATTCAAACCCTACAAACCCTACTTGCAGGTGGAAATTTTTCCTGCCACCACCGGACGAATTGATTTCCCAGCGGATGGTTTTATTTTACACCAATCTACCCGTCAAACAACCACGCAGTTGGGTGGGCGAGTCATTGATGTGGTGGTGGATTCACTAGTGCGGGCCAATGGGCCGGGGCACCAGGAATTTCAAACTTTATCGGCGGTACCCTTGCAGTTGCGCAAAAACCTCAACGATTGGATGAGCTTGGGGGTTGGTGTAGTGGCTTCGGTGCAAACGGAACGTTTCACGGCCAGTTCGTACACCATCGGGCGGCGTACTTCTTTTTGTAAAATTGACGCCACTGGCAATTGCCAAAAAGGCGATGTATTCCAGGAATTGAGTTTTAGCCGGGAGCAAAAAACTTTAGATCGGGGTAATTTGACGCGCTGGGATTTCAGCGTATTTGCGGATATTCAGTTGGGCTTGGTGCGCCGGGGGCCGGCGTTGGGTTTGCGCAATGTGTTGCGCCTGACGCAGGAGCCGAGGTATTATTTGGCGGGGTATTTGAGTTTTAAGATATAAGCTTTTGCGCCAGTGGCGCTTTTCAACACCGACTTACTTATGAAGAGGACTACACAGTTTTACTCCCTGGTATTGCTATTTTGGGGCGGGTTGGGGGTTATGGATTGGATGCAATTGGTGCAAAATAGTGCTGGGGTCTCAGAACCCCAGCACAATACCAAAGGCAGCGACCGCTGGTACAAGTCTCTGACTTGTACCCAATATTCCCGCGTCTCTGACGCACGAGTAACGCGAAAATTTCACAAAGACACACGTCAGAGACTTGTTGATACTGGGCTCAAGTCTGGAGACTTGAACCAGCGGCGATACCCACATCACGTCCCTACGGGACTTGGAAAAACATCGGAACTGTTGTTTTCTACCCATATCGCGCCCCTAGCGGGGCTTCCGTTGCGCGAAAAAACTGAGCCAATCGATCCATTTTTTCTCCCCCCCGACAAACAAGCCTACCGCCTCCATTACCAAGGCTCGCTCCAATATGCCGAAGGCAAATACCGCCAGGCCAGTGGCAATTTTGAACGCGCTTTTCACCTTTTTCCAGAAAATTTCAGTTTTGCACTGGCGCACGGGCTGTGCCTGGGGCGTTTGGGCAATGCCAGTGAGGCCAAAAAAGTGTTGGAAAAAGCCCGTCAACTCGTCGCCCCCAATGACCAGGAACGCGAACAAAAACTGGCAATGGCGACCTTTTTCCTGGGCATGAGTTTCAGCTATGCTGATCGTTACAGTGAGGCATTACCTTTGTTGAAGGACGCTGTAGCGATGCAACAAAAGATAGCACAAAAATCGCTACTAAGTGTGTACTACAACGCTTTGGGTAAGGCGATTTTGCTCAATCAAGGTCGCAATGCCCATCGGCGCAATTACCAACCCTTGCATTACCACGTACATCGGCGGGACATGGAAAAAGCTTTTGTGGCCTTCGAAGCAGCCGTCAAAGCAGACCCCGAAAATACAGTGGCGCTACACAATTACCTGCAATTGGCGGATACCCTGAAAGTCAGTTCCATTTTGCCCGAAGCCGATACCAACCAGGTTCAACGCCGGGAATACAAGCCCACTTTCATCAATATGCACAAGACCATCATCAGCGACCTGAAGCTGAACAATTACGATGAAATGGTTTTTTTGCTGGACATTTCGGGCTCGATGGTGATGGAAAAAGTGGTGTGCTACGGGGCGGATCGTTTTACGGCGATGAAGGATTTGTGTTTGAAAATTCTCCCTGAAATTGACACGAGCATTGAGCTAGGGATTGGCACAATTGGGGGCGTATGTGATAGTCCGCCGGATTTGTGGTTTGCTTCCGGGGGCATCAATCGGGTGGACTTGCGCAGCAAATTGCGTTTCCTGATTCCTGATGGCACTACGCCCCTACTGACCATGTTGTTGCGTTGCCCAGAGTTGTTTTCGGATGATCCCGCGCGCAGCAAAAGTATTTTCCTGATCAGCGATGGGGCCAATACCTGCCGCGAGGGTGGGATGGATATTTGTGAATGGGCCACTGAACTGGCGGCCAAAGGCATCGCCGTCAACGTACTCACCTTCCTCAGCACCACCTCCGACAATACCGATGCCTTCGCAGAATACCTCTGTTTGGCCGAAAACACCAAGGCCAACATCATTTACCTGGACAATTACCGCTGCCGCCTAGAGCCTTTTGCATTTGACATGGTGAAAACCTGCCAGTCGAAGATTCCGGCGATGGAGCGAAGTCGGTGTCTGGGGCCGAGTGTGAAGGAGTTGTGGAATGTTTGGGTGGCGGAGTGAGGGGGGGCACGCTTTCCACAAAGAAAATACATAGGGTGCCATTCCGAATTTTCAAATAAGCATCGCAAACAAAAAATGAGAACAAAGGACACAATGGAAAGCACAAAGGACACAAAGCTATGACGTTGACGGGGCTTTATACCCATATTGAGGGTTAACAAAACTCAGGCGTATCGCTTTGTCAAAATCTCGCCTTTGTGCCCTTTGTGCTTCCCTTTGTGTCCTTTGTGCTTAAAATTGTGTCGCTCTGAGTCCCTATCTCCGCATCATCAGCACCCCCATACTCACAATCCAGCTCACCAACCCAAAAATGAAAATCCGAAACCCGGTCAAATCAATAAAATCAAACCTCAGCACCAGCCCGATCAGCACGAGCAACAACAACAAAATCCCCAAATAGCCCGTCCATTTCGGGAAAACCGCCGTCCGCAAGATCAACACCGACCAAATGCCCATGGCCAAAAGAATAGAACCAATAAACACATAATCCATCGGTTGATTGATGGCCGCACCGTATCTGACAATGGATTGTACCAGCTCTGGTTGAGCCTGAATCGCCTCGGTGGAATGGGATAAAAACAAAGGCAAAGTCAAGCCATTGATCGTTGCAGCGACCAAGGCCGCAACTAAGCCCAAAGCAGCGATCATAAACGCCAGGGTAGACACTCTGCTCTCCGTCTGCAAAGCCACCGAGATGCCGTAAAACCCAAACCCAATAAAAGGCAAACACACAATGGCCAAGGAATGGGAGCCCACAATGACGTTGTACACGTGCAAAATGTGCGCTACGCTCCCACCGCTGGGGTGCAGAACCATCGTCGCAATGAGCAATAAAGAGCCGATAATCAGGCTGATGCCTGAAGTCCGTTTGAATTGAAAGTCCATAATCTGTGGTGTTTGAAATGTGGTTCAAAGGTAAGGTAGTTCCAGCCTAAGCACACTTGATCGAAATCAAGAACGACCTTTGCCTTTGGACAATTTATCACGCACCCTGCTCAGGGTTTCAGGCGTAATTTTCAGGTAGGCCGCAATGATTTTGAGGGGGAATTGTTGGATCAAACCGGGGCGATGGTCCAACACGTATTGGTATTTCTGAAGCGGAGTCATCAGGTTGTCAAAAAAATGTACTCTTGCCGTGGCTTGCTCCAGGACTTTGCCCAGTTGCAGAAAGACTGGCGATACCGCAATGAGCTCATGCAAGCGGAACACGGATAGTTCAAAAATCGAACAATCCGTATAAGCTTTGATGCAACAATCCGAAGGCTTTTGGTTAAAAAAACTACTGGCATTCAAAAACCATTCCTGATCCAGGTGCAGATCGATTACGTTTAATTCGTTGTCCCCTTTGTAATTGAATTGATAAAGGGCACCACTCAGGTTGTAAAATACAGAAGTGCAGACTGCCCCCTCGGGCAGGATAATTTCATCCTTGTTTAGCTTGCGGTACACAATTTTGGATTCAAACAATTGTACCTGCTCTTCATTAAAATTTCCCGTTTGTTTCAAAATGTGCGCAATCATCCTGAGTCGTATTTAGCCTTAAAAATACACACTATCCTGGTTTAACTCCATAGGTTTTCATTGCTCCTTCAATCTGGCTCTGCTCCGTAGTATTGTCCGGGAACAACCAATAACTGGGTGCCTGAATGGGATCCACTTTGATAATCCTAATTTCAATGACGCTCTGGATGGGGAATTTGTCGGAAAACAAGTCAGTGAGGCGTTTTGCTTTGGCTGTGTAGGAGTCGTCTTCTTTGGTGATGAGTTTGGCCTCGCCCTTTAGTTTGAAGCCTTTTTGGGTAAATACATCCACAAAACTGACGCTGACCTTGGGTTGCTGGGCAATGTTGCGCACACTATTGGGTGAGGCGATATTGGCAATCAGCAGGGTATGGTCATCGAGGTAAGTGAACATCTCCTTGGGCGAAACATTGGGTTGCTGGTTTTCATCGACGGTGGCTAGCCAGCAGAGGACACAGGTGTCGATGGATTTTTTGATGTCGGTGGTGAGCATGTTGCTTTGATAATTTAGCTGATGGTGTTTTCTTTACTCCGATATAAACCAACACCGCCCATTGAACGCAAGTTTTCCCCCATTCACTATTTCAATTCAACTTTTCTCTCTACATTGCGCTGTAAAAACTTATTCAGCACAAAATGGGCCTAAAGCCTAAGCACTAATCAATAAAAACCTAACCGACCGCTGGTCAGTTAGGTTTTTATAATTTATACACAACCTTATGGGAATCGATGTACTCTTGGGCCTCCAGTGGGGCGATGAAGGAAAGGGTAAAATTGTGGACTACCTGGCACCAAAATACAACATTGTCGCCCGTTTCCAGGGAGGCCCCAATGCCGGGCACACCCTCAAGTTTGATGGCAAAAAATTTGTCCTGCACACCATCCCTTCCGGTATTTTCCGTGATGAGCTGATCAACCTGATTGGCAATGGCGTGGTATTGGACCCCATCACGCTGGAAAAAGAAATCGAAAAACTGGTTGAAGTTGGTGTAGATTATCACAGTCGCCTGTTCGTGGCCCGCAAAGCCCATTTGATTTTGCCTACTCACCGCTATTTGGACGCTGCTTCCGAAAATGCCAAAGGCAAAGCCAAAATTGGTTCTACCCTGCGCGGGATTGGCCCAACTTACATGGACAAAACCGGACGCAACAGCCTGCGCGTAGGCGACGTTACTTCGCCCAACTTTTTGGAAAAATACGAAACCCTCAAGCAGAAACACTTGATGCTCTTGGGGCAATATCCTGCGATAGAATTCGACCTAGAAGGCGAAGAAAAAAAATGGATGGCCAGCTTACAAATGCTGCGTTCCCTGAATCTGGTCGATTGTGAATACTTCATCAACCAGGCTCTGGCTGAAGGCAAAAAAATCCTAGCGGAAGGTGCTCAGGGTTCTATGCTCGACATCGACTTCGGGACTTACCCTTTTGTCACCTCTTCCAATACCATCACCGCCGGGGTTTGTACGGGTTTGGGTGTAGCGCCTTCCACCATCAAAGAAGTGATCGGCATCACCAAGGCTTATTGCACCCGGGTGGGTTCAGGGCCGTTCCCTACCGAATTGCACGATGAAACGGGGGAATTGCTGCGCAAGGAAGGTGCCGAATTTGGTGCCACTACTGGCCGGCCTCGTCGTTGTGGCTGGATCGACCTGCCCCAACTCAAGTACACCATCATGCT
>JAIXOO010000371.1 GCA_027486765.1 Saprospiraceae bacterium | reverse complement strand
TCCCGTTCGGGTTCGGTGTTAAAGCCCAGGGTAATGCGGTACACCGGGCGGGGATGGTATTCCACATTGCCATTGAAACTGAGGCTATAAATGCCACTTTCCTGCTCGCGCAGCACTTCGCGCAGCCGGATTTGTAGGGCGCTGACCATGCTGCTGAAACGATAACGCTCCTGAGCTGTGTTGTCGAAAGTACCGTGCCAGGTGTATTCGACCAGGGTTTTGGGCGCAAGTCCGCCGCGCGAAATGCTGTCGATGTGACCGGGTTTGAGGTCCAGCTTCAGGTCTTGCCAACTCTCTTTTCGCCCTGCGGCGGGAAGATTGCCTAGATAGCGTTGGGCCAGGCTTTTGAGTTGATCCAGGTCAAAATCACCAACAAAAACCAGCAACAAATCATTCAGGTCGCCAAAACGATCCTGGTGAATTTGTTTGAGACTGGAGCTGCTGAGTTTGGGCAAATCCTCCAGGCGGTTGAGCCCTCGCCGGGGCGTGGTGCCATATTTCACCCTTTGTTTCAGGTCTGCAAACTGGTAATACGGCGTACTGAGCATGTTCTTCAGCACATTTTCCTGTCGCTTGCGGAAAGAGATCACACTATTGGTATCAAAACGTGGATGTAAAGCATACAAGTAAACGAGCGCCAACAAATCTTCCAATTCCGTACTGCGACAAGAACCGCTAAAGCCCTCCTCCAACTCCCCCAAATAAGGCACCAAACTGACACTTTTACCCGTCAGTTTTTCCTGATAATGTACAAAGTCAAATTTACCCATCCCGCCCTGTTGCAGCACATCGGCAAAGTACGCCGCATTGACGTAGAGCGAATCAGGCACCCAGGAATTGCCGCCGGGGCTGGAGGAAATCATCATGACCTGATCTTTGCGAAAAGTCGTCGGCTTAGCCACAATGCGAATCCCGTTGTTGAGAATGAACTCGCTCACCCCAAATTCAGCATGCGTCTTTTCACTCTGGATGGCTTGTGGAGTCAAAACTTCATCCACCCAGGGCTGATCTGCAATGGTAGAATTTTGGGTGGTGTCCAGCAGTTGAGGCGCGCTGTTTTCGATGGAGTCCAGGAGCTGCCAAACCTTGCTCAAGGTGGGCAGTTTTGCACGATTTTTTTCTGGCCCGGTTAAAACCAAAACCCGTGAATTTTTATTTTCCGGAACGGCTTGGATCACTTTGGCCAAGTCATCCAGCGTGATTTCCCCCAACAGTTTCTGCGTAATCTGGTAGCGTTGCTTTGGGCTCAGGTAGGGAATGTCATTTACAAACGCGTCGCTCAATTGATTGGCCCATGCTGCCGAGGCGGTGGTTTCTTCCGCGTTGGCCTGTTGCAGCAGGGCATTGAGCAATTCTTGTTTTTGCCGGGCCAGTTCACCTGGTGCGAAGTTCTGTTGTTTCACTTTTTGTACCTCCTGCCACAAGAGCGCAATCGCTGTGGTGAGTTTGGCCTCAGAAGTAAAAGTAGAAAGGGAAAACATCGGGTTTTGCCCCCAATCGCTGCTATAGCCCAGCCCTGCAAAAGTGAAAGGAGGATCGACTTGTTGCTGCAAACGAATCAACCGGCGGTTGAGCATGCTGTTGTAGAGGTTGCGGCTCAAAAATTCGTGCATTTCGGGGTAGGTACGCGCAGCAACAGGCCACGGTTTTTTTGCTTTATGGCGGATGTACAAAAAAGCCTGACAAAAAGCGGCTTCCGGGTCGGTACAGATTTTTTCCCGCCGTTGGGAGTTGATCGTATTCGAATACGTACGTGGTTTGGGGCCTTTGGCACCTGGTATCCGCCCAAAGCGACGGATGATTTCCTGCTCCAGGGCAATGATGTCGATGTCGCCAACCGCCACAATGGCCATCAAATCGGGGCGGTACCATTTTTGGTAATACTGCTTCAGGGTAGCTACCGAAGCGTGTTTGATGATGGCGGTATCGCCGATGGGCAGGCGTTGCAGGCGGCGGGAGCCCCGGTACAGCAAGGGCAAATATTGATCTTCCAAACGTTGATTCGGCCCTTGTCGGCTGCGCCATTCTGCCAGCACTACTCCCCGTTCTTTTTCTACTTCTTTGGGATCAAAACTGATGCCTGTAGCCCAATCTTCCAGCACCAAAAGTCCTTTGTGCAAGTGGGCACTGTCTTTGCGCACTTGCAACTGGTAAACCGTCTCTCCAAAACTGGTATAGGCATTCAGGTCAGCGCCAAAACGCACCCCAGATGATTCCAGGTAGTTGATCAATTCGTTTTTGGGAAAATGACGGGTACCATTAAAAGCCATGTGTTCCACAAAATGGGCCAAACCGAGTTGTTTGTTGTTTTCCTGGAGCGAGCCTGCTTTGATGGCGAGGCGTAGTTCGGCGTAACCGGCGGGTTTGTGATTGGCTTTGAGGTAGTAGCGGAGACCGTTGGGAAGTTGACCGCTGCGGACGCTGGGATCGTTGGGGAGGGTTTGAGCGGATAATTTAAACCAACTCAATCCACAAATCAGCAGCAGCAACAAATGCTTGAAGTATCTACAATCTTGAATCTGATTTTTACACAAAAACTTCCCCATATAAAAACCCCGAAGGGGTGTAATGATTATAGCCAAAAATAGCAAAGAATTTAAAAAGAAAAACCCCGAAGGGGTGGCATTATCGGCTAAAAGACAATGTCACCCCTTCGGGGTTTATATAGCACCAATATTCGATATGAATGGCAAAATTGCGATTACCGTCTCCGCTTCGCCAGCGCACCACCACCGCCTCCACCTGGAGCACCAGCACCACCAAAGCCTGGCATCTTGCTCATGTTGTGCATCATTTTGCGCATTTGCTCGAACTGCTTGATGAACATGTTGACGTCGTTCAAGGTGCGGCCACAACCCTTAGCGATGCGTTGTTTCCGACTGATGTTGAGCAAATCAGGATTGATGCGTTCCTTGGGCGTCATGGATTGGATGATCGCTTCTACTTTTTTGAAGGCATTGTCGTCGATTTCTACGTTTTTGGTCAATTTATCCATGCCTGGAATCATGCCCATGATGCTTTTGAGATCACCCATTTTTTTGATCTGGTTGATCTGCGCCATGAAGTCGTTGAAATCGAATTTATTTTTCTGGATTTTTCGCTCCAGATCTTTGGCCAGCTTTTCATCAAATTGCTCCTGGGCCTTTTCTACAAAGGATACAATGTCCCCCATGCCCAGGATCCGCTGCGCCATCCGGTCGGGATAAAACATATCCAGCGTATCCAGCTTTTCGCCCGTGCTGATGAACTTGATGGGCTTTTGTACGGTGTATTTGACCGACAAAGCCGCACCACCACGGGTATCACCATCCATTTTGGTGAGCACCACGCCATCGAAGTTGATGGTTTCGTTGAAGGCCTGAGCGGTGTTCACTGCGTCCTGACCAGTCATCGAATCCACAACAAACAAGGTCTCCTGCGGAAGGATGGCTTCCTTGATGTTTTTGATCTCGGTCATCATTTCCTCATCGATGGCCAAACGACCAGCGGTATCCACGATGACGACATCACACTTGTTTTCATTGGCGTATTGGATGGCCTTAAGGGCGATCTGTACCGGATTTTTGTTCTCCGGTTCTTTGTAAATCGGCACGCCAACCTGCTCCGCCAATACCCCCAACTGATCCATGGCCGCAGGGCGATACACGTCGCAAGCGACCAGCAATGGACTTTTTTTCTTTTGGGTTTTGAGCCAAAGGGCCAGTTTGCCGCTGAAGGTCGTTTTACCCGAACCTTGCAGACCGGCAATCAAAATAACGGTAGGTTTGCCTGCGAGATTGAGCCCGGCTGCCTGTCCACCCATCAAATCAGTCAACTCGTCCATGACGATTTTGATCATCAATTGACCTGGCGAAACGGCTTTGAGCACGTTTTGCGAACCGAGTGCTTTTTCTTTGACTCGATCCGTAAAATCCTTGGCAATTTTATAACTCACGTCAGCATCAACCAAGGCACGACGAATCTCCTTGATGGATGCAGCTACGTTGATCTCCGTTAATTTGTTTTCACCCTTGAGCACCTTTAAGGCACCTTCCAAACGTTCACTTAAACTTTCAAGCATAATTCAATTGATTAAAAACGGACAGCAAAGATACGAAAAAGTGGAAACGAGTAAAGTGGAAAATAAAATTTTGAAGCCTAGATTTTGTCAAGGTTAATCCACCATTTATTCTTAGTGAATTTATTGTACAAATCGTAAACATTGAATGACTTATTCGCTATATTTAAGCATAAATTTTTCAATGTCCTCAAAAACCCAAATTTTCTTATGTCGACACCTACTCGGATTTTATTGATCCTGGCAGTCTTGGTCCTGTACTTTTTTGGTTTACTCCAATTTTGCTCCCACAAAATTTGCGCAGCCTGCGGTACAAATCAAGCTGTTTCAGGTATTCTTGACAATGCCGACTCGCTGAGCCAATATCCCATCCAATTCAAGTATGGTGATATGAATCCGACCAAAGGTCCGGGTTTCGACTCCCTGTTGGCAGCGGTCAAGACGGGCAACAACGATGATAGCATCCTTGAAATCATCGGCTTGTTCTACGAAGACGAAGCAGCACCGGCTGGTTTTGAAACCATGGGCCTGGCACGAGCGACTGCAATCCGCAATGCTTACTTTAAAGATATTCCCGAAGAGCGTATTCGTTTGCGGGGTCGTTTGTTGAACAGCGCAGCACCATCAGACAAAAATGCCTGGTTGGCGGCTTCGGAATTCAAATGGCTGCCCAAACAGGAAGTCATTCCTGAATCGGTTGAAGAAATTGCCGATGGGGCCATCATTCGTTTCCCCTTCAACTCTACCGAAAAGGAATACGATCCGAAGGTAGACGCCTATTTACAAACCTTGGCCAAACGGGTTGCCAAAACGGGCGAACGCATCGAGTTGACCGGGCATACCGACAACAAGGGTGAGCCAGAGTACAACCTGCGCCTCGGGGCCAGTCGCGCCCGCCAGATTCGCGACCTTTTGGTCAAATTGGGGGTAAAAGCAGACTTGATCAGCACCGCGTCCAAGGGTGAAAGTTTGCCCGTTGCACCAAATACCAGCGAAGAAAACAGCCACAACAACCGCCGCGTTGAGGTGCGTTTGATCAAAAAACAATCCGAAAACCAATAAAAAAATCCACTATGTTGATCCATATTTTGTTGTTCAATTTCACTTCAATGGATTGCTGGCTGCCGATCTTGTTGGCCTGCCTTTTACCTTTCCTGCTGGGCTGGTTGCTCGGCTCTTTGCTGAGCGGCAAACGTAAAACCAGCGATGGTTCTACGACTGTGGTTGCGGGCGGAGGCTTGGCGGCTGAACGCGATCAAGCCGTTCACCACGCCAGTGATTTGGAAAAAGAAATGTTCGACTTGCGCTACAAGTTGGAGGAATGCCAAAAGGAAAATGATAGCTGGCACAAAAAGACCATGCACGCAGAAGCTGAAGTGGCCGGTTTGAAGGCCAAACTGGAAGTCACCAACGCCAACCTAGCGGCCATGACCATGGCAGCCCAGCCGCCGATTCTACCTGGAATCGAAATGGCCGCCGCAGTTGCTGGCATTGGAGCAGCTGCTACCCTAACGCCTGTTGCCGGACCGGATACCAGTGGTTACGGGGCTTTGTTTGCCAGCGACAATTTGCAAATTGTAGAAGGCATCGGTCCAAAAGTAGAAGTTATACTAGAAAATGCAGGCATTCAAACCTGGGGCGATTTGGGTGCAAAAACGCCAGATGAACTCCGGGTCATTCTCGCTGCTGCTGGCCTGAGCATGATGAATCCCGACACCTGGCCACAACAAGCCCAGTTGGCCAACGAAGGCAAATGGGATGATTTGATCGAATACCAACGCTTCCTGGGTGGTGGCCGTGAAACTGCGGGAGATTTTGTGAATCAATCGAAGGTCGAAAGAATGGCCGCAAGTGTGGTAGAATTGCGCAGTGCGGATTCTCCAAGGAGTGTGTACAATCGTTATTTCCTGGACAACAACCTTCAAATCATCGAAGGCATTGGCCCAAAAGTGGAGGCTTTGCTGCATGAAAACGGCATTCGTTCCTGGGAAAACCTGGAGGGTAAATCTTCCGATGAGCTCAAAGCCATTCTTGCTAGTGCTGGGTTGAGCATGATGAATCCAGATTCCTGGCCTCGTCAGGCACAATTGGCTGCGATGGGTGATTGGGATACGCTGGCTGGTTTGCAGCACACCCTTGATGCAGGCCGCAAAAACGTAGGCGATGGGGACAATCCCGCCAAGATTGATCGCCTGGCCGAAAAATTAGGCTCAGCACGTTCCGCTAATCGTGAAGCAGGCATCAATTATGCAGCAGTATTTGGTTCCGACAACCTGCAAATCATTGAAGGCATTGGACCCAAAGTAGCTGAGCTATTGGCCAACAATGGGGTGTCCAGCTGGGCTGACCTGGCCAGTAAATCGCCGGATGAAATCAAGCCAATTTTGGAAGCAGCTGGTTCTGCTTACAAAATGATGGATCCTACTTCCTGGCCACAACAAGCCAAACTGGCTGCCGAAGGGCAATGGGCTGCTTTGATCGAATACCAACGCTTTCTGGATGGTGGCAAAGAAACCGAGGGGGATTTTGATTCCGCTTCCAAGGCCGAAGACATGGCCCTCAAAGCCCTGGGCTTCAGCAACAATCCGGGAGACCTCAAAATCGTGGAAGGCATCGGCCCAAAAATTGAAGAGCTGCTCAAAGCGGCAGGCATCAATACCTTGGATGAATTGTCCAATACGACTGTTGCACGCCTTTACGAAATTCTGGATGCCGCTGGAGACAATTTCCGACTGGCCAAACCCGTTACTTGGCCGCGTCAAGCTGGTCTGGCCGCTGATGGTCGTTGGGACGAGTTAAAAACTTATCAGAATTTTTTAGATAAGGGGAGCAACCCTGCATAACCGTTAAAAGGTTCCAAGGTTCCAGGTTCCAAAGTTCCAAGGTTAGGGTCGTTGAACCTTGGAACCTGGAACCTTGGAACTTTAAATTAAAAAAACAGATGTCATCAAAAATCACCTGGAGCTGGGGAATTACCTTACTGCTCTTACCCCTGAGCATTTTTGCTCAAAACCCGCCTGCTAAAGGATTCAATGCTGCGGGCTCGGATGCCAAAGCCATCGCCATTGCCGATCAAGTCATGGAAGCCATGGGCGGTCGCAAAGCCTGGGACGCTACGCGTTACATCACCTGGAATTTTTTTGGGCGAAGAACCTTGTTGTGGGACAAAAAAGCGGGCCGGGTTCGCATCGACATTCCTGGCGACAACAGCACCTACATTGTAGATTTGAACAAAGAAACAGGTCAAATCAAACACAAGGGTACCGTAATGACCCAAGCAGACTCGATCAAAAAATACGCGGGTGTAGCCAAGTCCATCTGGATCAATGACTCTTATTGGCTGGTGATGCCCTATAAGTTGAAAGATTCCGGGGTAACCTTGAAATACAAAGGGGAAATGCCTACCGAGGCCGGAGTGGCTTCGGATGTGTTGGAACTGACCTTTGAGAATGTAGGTCGTACTCCCGAAAACCGCTACCTGGTATATGTGGATAAAAACACCCACATGGTAACCCAGTGGCAGCATTTCCGGAAGGCTTCGGATGAAAAACCGGGTATGTCTACGCCCTGGAACAATTACCAGAAGCAGGGAAAAATCATGCTTTCTGGTGACCGCGGCGGAAATCGGCTGTTGACCAACATTGAAGTAATGAGTACCGTGCCGAAGGAGAAGTTTACAACTTTGTAATTGCCCCCTAGGTGATTCTTAAGTACCTTTGGTTTCTTAGGTGGTGAAAAAAAGCAGCTATAACATTTTTTCACCACCTAAGAAACCTAAGGCACTTAAGGGGTCACCTAAGCTAAAGCGGCGC
>JAIXOO010000041.1 GCA_027486765.1 Saprospiraceae bacterium | reverse complement strand
TTTTTTGATTTGGCAAGGCACGACGAAGGCGCATAGCAGGTCTACGCAACTGAGGAGTAACGCAGCAAAATCAAAAAAGAGTCGGGCAAATTGTAACTTTATTTTATTTCCGTCCCTTATCCTTTTCACCTTTATCTTTTTCATCCAAAACAGCATGGCCCAGCAGAACCTTGCCGATCCTCACTTGGAATTTGCCTTTGAGGCGACCGTCACCCTCGATCCCCCACAAGAATTAGGCATGACCGCTTATGGCAAACGGCGCATCATTCCGATTACCGGCGGCACTTTTGCTGGCCCCAACATCAAAGGAAACATCCTCCCGGGTGGTGCCGATTGGCAAACCGTCCGCGCAGATGGAACCGCAGATCTGGAAGCGCGTTACACGCTAAAAACCGACGACGGGGTGCTGATTTACATCAACAACAAGGGCATTCGTACCGGAAAACCAGAGGTCTTGGCACGTTTGGGGAAGGGTGAAAAAGTTGATCCATCCGAATACTACATGCGCACTTATGCCACTTTTGAGGTAACTGGCGAAAAGTACGCCTGGCTGGCCAAGTCCATTTTTGTGGCTACGGGTATGCGGAATGCCAATAGTGTGATCATCCGCTTTTTTCGGGTGCTTTAAACTACCTGATATTTACATAAATTGTTAGGGTTTCTTCAACACAATCAACACAACATCATGAAACAAATGAACTACATCATGAGACGCAGTTTTTTAAGCATTGCGCTCCTTCTTGGCGCGGGAATAATGAGCAGCAATTATTGGGATGCGCTGGCCTCGAAACCCAAATCCAAATTTGCAGGCGTACAAGTGGGAACAATTACCTATTCCTTTCGGAGTATGCCCCACGACGTGGATCAATTGATCCAGTTTTTGACAGAAGCCAACGTTAGTGCCATCGAATTGATGGGCGATCCTGCTGAAACTTATGCAGGTAAACCAGCTTCCCCTGTGCGTATGGGCCCTCCCCCCGCAGGCGGCCAACGCCCCCAAATGACCGATGAGCAAAGAGCTCAAATCGCAGACTACAATAAAAAAGTAGCCGAATGGCGGGCAACAGTTTCAATGGATAAATTTGTGGAAATCCGTAATAAATTCAAAAAAGCCGGGATCACCATTTACGCGTTCAAACCGAATGCTTTTGGGCCAAACAACAGTGATGCGGAAGTAGAATACGGCATGCGAGCCGCCAAAGCACTTGGCGCAAAATCTGTAACCTTGGAATTGCCTACAGACCCCAAGCAATCCCAACGTTTGGGAGATCTTGGCGCAAAGCACAAAATCTACGTCGGCTACCACAACCACACCCAGGCTACCGATGTGCTCTGGAATGAAGCCTTAAGTCAATCTCCGTACAACAGCATCAACCTGGACGCAGGCCATTACATCGCTGCAGGTGGAAAAAACACCAAAGAATCGCTCCTGGCTTTCATCGAAGCCAAACACGACCGCATCACCAGCATGCACGTCAAAGACCGCCAAACGCCAGCCAATGGTGCCGGCAACCTGGAATGGGGCAAAGGTGACACGCCACTGAAGGAAATACTGACAATGATGCGCGATAAAAAATACAAATTCCCAGCTTCCGTGGAGTTGGAATATACCGTTCCTGAGGGGTCGAATGCCGTGAAGGAAGTGGCGAAATGTGTGGCGTATGCGAAGAAGTTGTTGATGGAGTAAAAAAAAGGAGCCGGCACTTCACCGGCTCCACATTAAACACTAATAATGTATAAAACCAATCTTAAATTCCAAGTAAAGGATGCACAATAGTAAAATGTACATTTATTTTTATAATTGTCAAACCTACAATTATTTTCCCGAACAATCCAGTCTCCTTTGCTTTTTTTCCCTGGTTTAACTTTGGTTTAACAATTAGTCGCTGAATCCTCTGCGAAAAATTTTAGCAACTCCACATAAAAAAGCAATGTAAATCTAGGCAGCAGAATCAGGTTTCCTTATATTTGTCAATAACCTACATCACCAATCACCTACACCATGTCTGACCCCCAACCTGCAAAGCTTCGCTATGCCTGGTACGTTGTCATCGTACTCATGCTAGCCAATGTTTCCTCCTTCATCGACCGCCAGATTTTAGCACTGCTGGTTGGGCCGATCAAGCGGGATTTACATTTATCCGATACCGAAATGAGTTTGCTGATGGGTTTTAGCTTTGCCTTGTTTTATACCCTTTTTGGGATTTTCATCGGGCATTTTGCGGATAAATTCAACCGTCGGAACATCATCATTGCCGGGGTGACGATATGGAGTTTGATGACGGCGCTATGTGGGGGCATCAAAAATTACACCCAGTTTTTCTTTGCACGAATGGGTGTAGGTGTAGGAGAGGCCACTTTATCTCCCTCTGCCTATTCACTTATTTCGGATTATTTTCCACCCAGTAAATTGTCTCGGGCCTTGAGCACTTATTCGATGGGCGTGTTTTTGGGCATGGGCTTAGCGATTCTGGTTGGAGCAGGATTGATCAGTGCCTTGCCTACCGAAGGGATGGTGCACATTCCAATTTTCGGTTCCATTTACCCCTGGCAGTTGATGTTTTTTTACATTGGTTTACCGGGATTGTTGATCGCTCTGTTGGTAATGAGCATCAAAGAGCCGGACCGCAAAGAAAGCCTGGAACAGCAAAAAATAGCCAAGCCAAGCCTAAGCGAAGCGTTAAAAATTATCTGGCAAAACCGCAGCGCCTACTCCGCCATTGTGTTGGGCACTTCGTTTACGGCCTTTGCCAACTATGGTACTTCAGCTTGGGTCCCTACTTATTTCAACCGCACATTTGATTGGGCCATGCCCGTCATTGGATTGAAATTCGGTTTGATTGTGACCATTTTTTCTGGTTTGGGTGTATTGGTAGGCGGTTGGTTAGCAGATCGATATGTCCGCAACGGCGCAAAAGCTGGACGCGTGTACGTGGGAATTATTTCCGGGGTGGGCATCCTGGTTTCAGCGGGTAATTTTTTGCTAGGCAATCCCGACTTGATTTTGTTAAGTCTGGCGATTCCCGCTTTTTTTATGGCTTTCCCCTTGGGCGCGGCGGCAGCGGCAGTGCAAGAGTTGATGCCAAACCGGGTCAGGGCCCTGGCTTCCTCCATCTTTTTGTTTTTTATCAATATGGTAGGCATGGGCGGCGGGCCTTATGTAGTGGCATTTTTTACCGATTCGGTCTTTCACGATGAAGGTATGATTCGTTACTCGCTGGTGGCATTGTACCTCATTGGTGGTGTAGCTACAATCCTTTGTTTTTGGCTGGGTTTGAAGCCCTACCAACGGATTATTGCCGCAAGAGGATAAAGCTGCTATCACAATAGCATCAAATAATGTGTGACTTCTCCGAAGTCATAAAAGAACTACTTGCTTCAAATTCTACAAATGTGCGACTTCTCCGAAGTCGATTTTGACTTCGGAGAAGTCACACATTTGTAGAAACCAAAGGGCGTTAAAGTTTTACGACTTCGGAGAAGTCGCACATTCTAACCTGAACCATAGAAAATTCAGTTGAAATTACGACAACATGACCATATCCAACCGTACTTTTTTCATTACTGGTGCAGCATCCGGCCTCGGCTTGGCTACGGCCCAAATGGTCATCGAGCAAGGTGGGCAAGTCTTATTGGCGGACATCAATGTGGAAGCAGGTGCCCTAGCCGAAAAACAGCTTGGCCCTAAAGCAAAATTTGTGGCCACCGATGTCAGTGATGAAGCAAGTGTAAAAAATGCTTTGGCAGAAGGTTTGAAGCACTTTAGTCGCTTCGATGGCGTAGTCAACTGTGCCGGGATTGGGCCTGCGGAACGGGTTTTGGGCCGCAATGGGATTCATTCACTGGCTTCTTTTTCCAAAGTAATTCAAGTCAATTTGTTGGGAGCCTTCAACGTGATTCGGCTGCTGGCCGAACACATGCAAAACAACCCTGAAGGTGACAGCGGCGAACGTGGGGTCATCATCAATACCGCCTCGGTAGCTGCCTTTGAAGGGCAAATCGGGCAAGCCGCGTATGCTGCGTCCAAGGGAGGAATCGTAGCCATGACCCTGCCTTTGGCCCGTGAATTTGCCCGCGTGGGCATCCGAGTCATGACCATTGCCCCAGGGATTTTTGAAACCCCTCTTTTGGCCAATTTACCGGAAGAAGCCCGGATTTCACTGGGCCAACAAGTGCCTTTTCCCTCCCGGCTGGGGCAAGCTTCCGAATTTGCCGCACTCGTTCAACACATCATTGAAAACCAAATGCTGAATGGCACCGTTATCCGCCTGGATGGAGCCATTCGAATGGCTGCAAAATAAATCGTATGTACAGCGATACTTTAAAAATTGACCTCCAGGGTCAAATCCTGATTATTGGCCTCAATCGGCCCGAAAAACGCAATGCGCTGAACGACGAAGCCATCTTAGCGCTCGAACAAGTTTTTGACCAAATGCCTCCCGGCATCAAATGTGCAATCATTTATGGGGAGGGCAAACATTTTAGTGCTGGCCTGGATCTTTCCTCTATCAAAGAGCGCAATGCAGCTCAAGGCGTTTACCATTCGCGCATGTGGCATCGAGTGATGGACAAGGTGCAGTTTGGACCCGTGCCAGTGATTGCCGCGATCAACGGAGCTTGTGTAGGTGGTGGGCTGGAATTGGCGAGTGCCTGTCACATCCGGGTAGCTGATGCATCTACGTTTTATGCCTTGCCAGAAGGCCAAAGAGGCATTTTTGTAGGAGGAGGAGCTGCGGTGCGGGTGCCCAAGTTGATTGGCATGGCTCGAATGACCGACATGATGCTGACCGGGCGGGTTTATCAAGCGGAAGAGGGCTACCAAATTGGATTGTCGCAGTACTTCGTAGAGGAAGGAGCAGGCTTGGACAAAGCAATGGAATTGGCGCAGAAAATATGCAGCAATGTAGGCATGACCAATTTTGCATTGGTCCAGGTTTTGCCCCGCATCGTAGAAGCTGGTCACGACAATGGTTTGATGATGGAGGCACTAATGGCTTCTATCGCTCAAGATGCCCCGGAAGCCAAGCAGCGTCTGGTCGACTTTTTAGAAGGCCGGGCTAAAAAAGTAGGCGAATGAACCTAAAAGCAACACCCTTTTTGGAAATCCCAATGGTCGAGGTAAACATCCAACGTGAAGAGGCTGCGGATGGCAGTATCCGGCTTCGTTCACGCGTTGAACTGGAAGCAGGGCCGTATCGCCTCACCGAGCGACTACAATATTGGGCAGAACATTCGCCCGAACGCACCTTTATTGCCCAAAGAAACCAGCATGGCGAGTGGGAGCACCTGAATTATCGAGACGCCCACAATCAGGTGTGCAGGTTGGCTTCTTTTTTACAACAAACCGACGTCTCGGTTGAGCGGCCACTGGCAATTTTATCCGAAAACAGCATTGAACACGGCTTGATGGCCCTGGCGGCTTTACACATTGGTGTTCCCTATTCTGTGGTTACGGCAGCATACGCTTTGCGCTCCACGGATTATGCCAAGTTCAGGCATGTGATGGAGACCTTGACTCCCGGCTTGATTTTTGTACAAAACGGACGTGCATTTGCTCCCGCAATTGCAGCGGTTTGCCCCAATGTACAGATTATGGCTGTAAATGAGCCAGCGCCGGGGCATCTACTATTTTCGGAGATGCTACAAACGCCTCTCAGCCCCTCCATTGAAGAAGCTTATACCCAAATCACACCAGAAACCATAGCCAAGATTCTCTTTACCTCGGGGTCCACTTCTGTACCCAAAGGTGTCATCAATACCCACGGCAACATCAGCAGCAATTGGCGGCAGATCAGCCAAACTTTTCCTTTTTTCAAAAATGGTGGACTGACCCTGATCGACTGGCTGCCCTGGAACCATACTTTTGGGGGCAATCACAATTTTGGCCTAACCCTGTACAACGGAGGCACCTTGTACATTGATGCAGGAAACCCAACACCTGCCGGGCTACAACTCACCCTCCAAAACCTGCGAGAAATAGCGCCCACGGTGTATTTTAACGTACCCAAAGGCTTTGAAGAACTGGTGCATTACTTACAGGCTGATTCTGAACTCTGCCGTTTCTTTTTTAGCCGTTTACAATTGCTGTTTTACGCTGGGGCGGGGATGCCTCAACACGTTTGGGACGCACTGGAACAGTTGGCTTATGAAACGACCGGAAAACGTTTGTTGATCTCCACGGGATTGGGGATGACCGAAGCAAGCCCTTCCTGTATGTTCAACATCCATTACGGCAGTTTTTCGGGGATGCTGGGAACCCCGGTCCCCGCTTTAGAAATGAAGTTGAGCCCTAATGCCGGAAAAACTGAAGTGCGTTTCCGTGGGCCCAATCTTACGCCCGGCTATTGGCGCAATCCAGAGGCAACGGCCAAAGCTTTTGATGAAGAAGGTTTTTATTGTACGGGCGATGCGCTGAAGTTTGTAGATCCGAACAATCCCAATGCCGGGTTCATCTTTGACGGCCGGATTTCGGAAGATTTTAAACTGGATACAGGCACTTGGGTGAGTGTGGGGGTACTTCGCGCCAAATTCATTACCGAAGCCCAAGGTTTGGTTCAAGATGTGGTCATTACCGGGCACGACCGGCCTTTTGTGGGGGCGATTGTTTTTCCGGAGTTGAATTATTGCCGGCGTTTGGCGGGTCTGAAGATGGGGGTAAGTTTAGAGCAAATCGTCAGTAATCCAGTGGTTTTAGCTGCATTGGATGATTTATTGGAGCGTTTCTCGAAACAGAGTACTGGCAGTTCAACGTTGATCAAACGGGCCATTTTTGCTGATTTCCAATTGTCGATGGACAAGGGGGAACTTACCGACAAGGGCTCGATCAATCAACGCCAGGTTTTGGCCAACCACCCGGACTTGGTTGAGAAGATTTATACAGATTTGCGTTGACAAACGATTTAAACAGTTTGCGCATGCGACTGAGGTGATTCCTTGAGTGTCTTAAGTTTCTTAGGTGGTAAAAAAACAAACACATGTCCATCAATCTATCCGAAATCATCGCCATCGACGTCCATACCCACGCCGAAGTATCCTGCCGCCAACCCCACGACGACTACCGCCCGGAGTTTGACGAGGCATTTGCCAAGTATTTCAAATCCAACCATCGACCGACCATCCAGGAAACGGCAGACTACTACCGATCCATCAAGATGGCCTTCGTCATGTTCACCATTGATGCTGAATACGAACTGGGCCGCCGTCGCATCCCCAACGAAGAAATCGCCGAAGCTGCCCAGGAAAACGCTGATGTCCTGATTCCTTTTGCCAGTATCGACCCGCACAAGGGGCGGATGGGTGCCCGTGAGGCCCGGCGTTTGATCGAAGAATTTGGGGTGAAAGGTTTCAAATTCCATCCTACCGTACAGGGTTTTCACCCCAACGACCGCATGGCTTATCACCTATATGAAGAGATTGCTGGAGCGGGCTTGCCGATGTTGTTCCACAGCGGACACTCAGGCTTTGGCACGGGAGTACGGGGCGGTGGAAAACTACGCCTGGAATACTCCAACCCTATCCATCTCGATGATGTAGCCATCGATTTCCCGGACGCCCCCATCATCATTGCCCATCCTTCCTGGCCTTGGCAAGATGAGGCTTTGTCCGTGTGTTTACACAAACCAAATGTGTATATCGATCTGTCTGGTTGGTCCCCGAAATACTTTCCCCCACAGTTGATCCAATATGCAAATACCCAACTAAAAAATAAAATGCTGTTTGGTACCGATTTTCCACTGATCACGCCAGAGCGCTGGTTAAAGGATTTTGAAGTGGCCGGATTTAAAGAGGAGGTGAGGCCACTGATTTTGAAGGAAAATGCCGTGAAGATGTTGAACTTGGAGTAAGGTTGGAGATGAATTAAAGGTATGAAAATAGGAATAAATTTGGAAGCATCCAGTATTTATATTCAGTTGAGTATTAATTAATAAGCTCAGTTGAAGTAAGGCTTGCATGTAAGAAATGTCCATAAAAAGAAAAAGCTGCCCTCAAATGGACAGCCCCCAATAGAACACTGTAAAATACTGTAGCACAAAAATAGAACAAGGATTTTAAAATGTCAATAGGAAAAATGCAAGTTTGTGTATTTTTTACACTTTGAAAGCATTGCTATCATGCAAAATAGAGCTAAACCTTTTGAAAATCAATTTTTTACCAAATTCACCTTATTTAATTTTTTTTAAGAATTATTAAAAACTTCTCTCATTGCCAGTTATGACAAGTGTCATTTGGCCAGAAAAAAGAATTTACTTAGTTTACACCCGATCAAACGAAGCACCAACACATGAAAAAAATACTCATCGCCAACCGTGGCGAAATCGCGTTACGGGTGATGCGTAGTGCCAAAAAGATGGGGATCAAAACCGTAGCGGTATATTCTGAAGTCGATCGCAATGCACCCCACGTTCGCTTCGCTGATGAAGCAGTTCTGTTAGGACCTGCCCCCTCCAATCAATCCTACCTCAAGGGAGATAAAATCATTGAAATTGCCAAAAAACTAGGTGTGGATGGCATCCATCCCGGTTATGGTTTTTTGAGTGAAAATGCCTCCTTTGCCCAAGCCGTGACCGATGCTGGCATGACCTTCATCGGGCCTACTCCCCACGCCATTGAGGTAATGGGCAGTAAGTTAGCCGCCAAAGAAACCGTAAAAGCTTACAATATCCCGATGGTACCTGGGGTGGATCACTCCATCAGCGATGTGGATGAAGCCAAAGCCATTGCCAAAACGGTGGGTTACCCTATTCTCATCAAAGCATCGGCTGGCGGTGGGGGCAAAGGAATGCGGGTGGTAGAAAACGAAGCTGAACTGGCCGAACAAATGACCCGTGCCATCAGTGAAGCTACTTCTGCCTTTGGCGATGGCTCGGTATTTATCGAAAAATACGTCCTCGAACCCCGGCACATTGAGATTCAGGTTTTGGCCGATGCCCACGGCAACGTCGTGTACTTGTTTGAACGGGAATGTAGCGTGCAGCGGCGGCACCAGAAGGTAGTAGAAGAAGCACCTTCTGCAGTGTTGACCCCAGAAATCCGCAAAGCCATGGGGGAAGCTGCCGTGAATGTAGCCCGCTCCTGCCAATACTTGGGTGCGGGTACCGTGGAGTTTTTGGTCGATGCCGGGCTGAATTTTTACTTCCTCGAAATGAACACCCGTCTCCAGGTGGAACACCCTGTCACAGAATTCATAACCGGCCTAGACTTGGTCGAGCAGCAAATTCGGATCGCCCGAGGCGAAGCGCTTGCTTTTACCCAGGAAGACTTGAGCATTCATGGTCACGCCATCGAACTGCGGGTTTGTGCTGAAGACCCACTCAATAACTTCTTGCCCAGTGTAGGCACGTTGTACCGCTATCGCCGCCCACAGGGTGAATACATTCGGGTTGACGATGGCATTGAGGAAGGCATGGAAGTCCCCATTTATTACGATCCACTCTTGGCCAAACTGGTGGTGTGGGGCATCAATCGCGATGCGGCCATTCAGCGCATGTTAGAGGCGATTGGTTTGTACCAAATTGAAGGCGTGGCCACTACCCTACCCTTCGGGCGTTTTGTGTGCCAGCACGAGGCGTTTATCAGTGGTAAATTTGATACTGGTTTTGTCAAAAATTACTACTCACCCGAAGGAATTTTGGCCCAACAAAAAACGGAGGCGGAGGTGGCCGCCAAGTTGGCACTGGAGGTGTTGTTCCAACACAAACGGCAATTGACCGTGCCTGATCCAGGCGGGGTGGAATGGTATACGCAGCGGTAAGCGGTAAGCGAAAAGCGAAAAGTGAAAAGTGAAAAGTGAAAAGTGAAAAGTGAAAAGTGAAAAGTGAAAAGTGAAAAGTGAAAAGTGAAAAGTGAAAAGTGAAAAAAATACACTTCCTCCGTGCATCCAAACTTTATACCCAGAAAAATGACTCCAACCAGTTGAAAAACTAATGGTGTACCAGCTTTTCACTTTTCACTTTTCACTTTTCACTTTTCGTTTGTTACTTTTGCGGCATGGAAAAGATCCTCATCCTCGATTTTGGCTCACAGTACACCCAATTGATCGCCCGCCGCATCCGGGAATTGAATGTGTATAGCGAAATTGTGCCTTACAACAAGGTACCTACTCTCGACGACTCTTATAAAGCGGTTATCCTTTCCGGGAGTCCTTTCTCGGTGAGCGATGAAAATGCGCTTAAAATAGACTTGGGGCCTATTGTGGGCAAAAAGCCCGTTCTAGGCGTCTGTTATGGCGCGCAATACATTGCCCAATACTACGGAGGGCAAGTACAGCGCTCCGAAAAGCGGGAATACGGCAAAGCCAAATTGCATCGGTTATTTAAATCCGACCCTTTTTTGAAGGATGTCCCTCTCGATTCCCAAGTCTGGATGTCGCACGGAGACACCATTATGGCCATCCCAGAGGAATTTGAGTTACTGGCTGGCACGGAAAGTGTCGACGTAGCTGCTTTTAAGGCCAGAGAAGGGGCCTTTGATGCCCCGGTTTATTGCATCCAGTTTCACCCTGAAGTAACGCATAGTCTGGATGGTGCGACTTTGCTGCGCAACTTTGTGATCGACATCGCTGGCTGTCATGGCGAATGGACGCCGAAGTCCTTTGTGGAACATACTGTAGCTGAGCTCAAGGAAAAAATTGGCACCGATAAAGTATTGATGGCCCTATCTGGTGGCGTGGATTCCACTGTTGCAGCCACTTTGCTGGATCACGCCATTGGTAGCAACCTGATTTGTTTCTTTGTAGACAATGGTTTGCTGCGCAAAGGAGAATATGAGCAGGTGTTGGAGGACTACAAACACCTGGGATTGAACATCCATGGGGTTGACGCCAAAACCCTGTTTTACGAAGAACTGAAAGGAGTTACCAATCCAGAGGCCAAACGTAAGGTCATCGGTCGATTGTTCATTGAGGTATTTGAGGCCGAAGCAGCCAAACACCCAGGCGTAACCTGGTTGGGGCAAGGCACCATTTACCCCGATGTGATTGAATCAGTCTCGGTTCACGGACCATCGGTGACCATCAAGTCACACCACAACGTTGGGGGTTTGCCTGAAAAAATGGGGCTCAAAATTGTGGAGCCTTTGCGCATGTTGTTTAAGGACGAAGTGCGTCGGGTAGGTAAAGAAGTGAGCATCCCGGAAAACATCCTGAAGCGCCATCCTTTCCCTGGCCCTGGTCTGGGAATTCGCATTCTGGGAGAAGTCAGTGCCGAAAAAGTTAAACTCTTACAGGAAGCGGATTCCATTTATATCGATAACCTGCGTAAATTTGGTCTGTATGACCAAGTTTGGCAAGCCGGAACAATATTGTTGCCCGTCCAATCCGTTGGAGTGATGGGCGACGAACGAACTTACGAGCAAGCCGTTGCCCTACGCGCTGTAAACTCAGTAGATGGGATGACTGCCGAATGGAGTCATCTGCCATACGAGTTTTTAGCCAAAGTGTCGAGTGAAATCATCAACAATGTTAAAGGCATCAATCGGGTTGTTTATGACATCAGTACCAAACCACCAGCTACCATCGAGTGGGAGTAAGCTTCGATTCTGGAGCCAGCACAGTGCCATCCGGCGCAGTGCATTGTTCACGTTGTTGGGACTCAGCACCACTTTTTCGCTGCTGAGTTGTAGTTTCTTCAAGCCAGTTAGTTCCAGCAGTACGGGATCAGCACCTAAAGACGTGCCTACGGAATACGGGGCCAACCCCAATCAAAATAAGCCCAGCACAGCAGGCAATGTGAGTGTGTACGACCCAGTCAAAGGTTGGGTAACGGTACAAACCAAACCACAGGAACGCATCGATACGATCCGTTGGAAAGATACGGCTGGCCCCACGGGTCCCATTACTTCCGATGCGGTTCGATTGCCGAATACCAATACGGATCGGGGCGCTGTGCCCGTCATCCCTGGCGTGACATCTACCAATCCCGATCCAAGTTCTCCGGTCAATCGTCCAGGGCAATACAAAAATCCCGTGGCCTACAATGTAGCGGTTTTATTGCCCTTTATGAGTGGTCTGGCCAATACTACTATAGGCAATAACTCGGTGAGTGAATGGGCTTTGCAGTACTACGGTGGCCTTAAAATGGCGCTCAGCGTACTGGACCAAGAGGGTATCCGCCTGAATGTAAGTGTACTGGACACCAAAGCAGATACCCTGGAAATGTATCGTTTGTTGCGGCAGCCCGAAATTCAAAACGCCCAATTGTTGATCGGCCCTTACCGCCGGGACGACATTCGGATTGTGGCCGAATATGCCAAACGCAACAACAAGCCAATGGTGTCGCCGTATAGCGCAGTAGGAACATTGACCCAGAATAACCCGAATTACATCCAGATGAATCCGAGCCTGGAATCCCACTGCCGGGCTTTGTTGAATCATGCCCTGACTGAATTCCGGCCTGAGGAAATTGTGATCGTTACGCGCAATGTGGTGGGAGAACAAAACTGCCTGGAGTTCCTGCGCAAAGCTTACGAACCCAAACGTGCGATGGGCAATGCACCAGTCCAAGAATACTTCTTGCCCACTGAGGCTTATAACAATCTCAATCTAAAGCCCTACATCCAAAATAAAGCTCAAGCGGCCATTATCGCGCCTTCTTGGGCAGATGAAACCTACATTTTTTACCTGTTGCGCGCTGTCAAAGCGGCCAAAGCTGCCGGCCAGAAAGTAGTGGTGTACGGAATGCCCCAATGGGTAGATTTTGAGCACATGGAATTTGACCTCTACGAGCAATGCCAGGTTCGGGTCAGCCAGGTGGCTTACGTCGATGAGCAGTTGCCGGAGGTGGTGAATTTCAAAAAAGAGTTCTTCAATCTGTACTCGGCCATCCCCAATTCGGAAGCTTACGCCGGCTATGACCAAATGATCTACTTCGGTCGTTTGTTGGCCAATTTTGGCCCCAAAGTCAGTGATAACCTGGAGCGCAATCAGGGGATTGGGCTTCATACGGGTTTTAACTTTAGCCGAATTGTCAACAATGCGCCTTTTGGAGCGGAGCAATATGCGCCGACACAGCGGTATGAGAATCGGTTTGTGCATATTTTGGAGTTCGCGGGGTATCAGTTTAAACCGTTGCCGGTAATACCGCGATGATAACTAAATGTACATGGAGCCATCCCGCGAGCAAAAAATCCGTAACCTCGTCCAAAACCGCCAGTTTGACCTTACCGTAATTTTGGAAAACGTAGACGATCCCCACAACATTGGTGCGGTGCTGCGCTCTTGTGATTCGGTAGGGATTCGGGAGATATTTGTGCTATACACTCGCCCCGGCCTACAGAACCACAAACTGGAATTGGGCAAACGCAGTTCGGCGGGTTCCCGCAAGTGGATCGATGTTTACCTCTACCGCGAGGTGGAAGCCTGTATGGAACATGTGCGCCGCAATTATGCCCAAATCTACGCTACTCACCTGGCGCACAATGCTAAGTCGCTGTATGAATTGGATTTGGCACAGTCCGTAGCTTTGCTATTTGGCAATGAAGCGGAGGGCATTTCTGAACTCGCCCTGAGCCACGCCGATGGCAATTTTATCATTCCACAAGTGGGGATGGCGCAGAGTTTGAATGTCTCAGTAGCTTGCGCAGTATCCTTGTATGAGGCTTATCGTCAACGGATGGTAGAAGGGAAATATGGGCCTGGGAATCCTGCTTCTCCAGAGCAGAAAAGTTTATTGTTAGAAGAATATATCCGGAGGCAAGAGGATGCTGATGAGGCGTGGAAGATGGCTAAATAAGTAAAAGTCCTTAGTGTTTCTTATCTGGAAAAACATTATATTGGGCAAAAAGAACGATTATGCTGTTACGCATCAATTCTGATAACCCCGAAGGCCGCAAAATCAGCCAGGTGGTAGAAAAACTCAATGAAGGTGGCATCATCATTTATCCAACGGACACTGTATACGGCTTGGGTTGCGACATCAACAACCAGGCCGCGGTAGAAAAAATCTGTCGCCTGCGCCGACTGGATCCTAAAGATGCCATGTTGGCCATCATTTGTAAAGACATCAGTCAGGTTCAGGAATACACCCAACAAATTGACAATCCTACCTTTAAATTGCTCAAACGCAACCTACCCGGCGCTTTCACTTTTATTTTACCAGCTGCGGGGAATGTACCCAAGATGTTCCGCAACCGCAAAAAAACCATCGGCATCCGGGTTCCCGATCACAACATTCCTTTGCAATTGGTGGAAGGTCTGGGTCGTCCAATTTTAACCACCTCACTGAAATCAGACGACGAGATTCTGGAGTATTTCACCGACCCCGAACTCATTTACGAAGACTTTCAAAAACTGGTCGACATCGTCATCGATAGTGGAAATGGCGGAAATACGCCTTCTACGGTGGTAGATTGTACCCAGGAGAAGCCGGTGGTGTTGCGTCTTGGAGCAGGTATGTTGGAGTTTTCATAATCACCTCACACCGGATTCTCTTGTAATTTGCCGACAAAATCGGGCATGGCAAGCATTTGGCAAAGGCAGAAAGATTAACTTCGCTGCGTTAAATGTTACTTGCTATGATTAAATTTCTATTGCCCCTCCTATTCCTGGTCAATACCTGGCTTGTCGCTCAAAATGCCACCCTGCGGGGCAATGTGTACGACGAAGAAACGGGCAATCCTATTGCCTATGCTGTGATCAGTATTGCCAACAATCCAGCTCAGGGCGCTATAACTGACCCCAGTGGTTTTTTTAGCATCGCCAATCTGATTCCGGGCAAATACCAAATCAACATCTCTTATTTGGGTTACGAAAATGCTACGTTCGACCGTGAGCTCAGCTCAGGTACCATTAATTACCAGCGTTTTTTGCTCAAACCGGTAAGCATTCAATTGGAAGGGATTGACATTTCAGGCCGGCGCTCCCAGGCGCGTTCCCAAATTCAAATTTCCAAGCTGAGTGTATCGCCCAAACAAATCCGCAGCCTCCCCTCCACGGGTGGCGAGGCCGATGTGGCGCAATACCTGACTGTGCTTCCGGGGGTGGTCAGTTCTGGCGACCAGGGTGGGCAGCTGTACATTCGGGGAGGCTCCCCTGTACAAAACAAGATGCTGCTCGACGGCATGATCATTTACAATCCTTTCCACTCCATCGGTTTGTTCTCCGTTTTTGAAACCGAAACCATCCGCAACATGGATGTATATACCGGGGGCTACAATGCCGAATACGGCGGCAGAATTTCGGCGGTAGTTGACATCAAAACCCGCGAGGGCAACCGTAAGCGTCTGAGTGGCCTGGTTTCTGCCAGCCCCTTTCAAGCCAAGGCGCTGATTGAAGGGCCGATCAAGCCCTTAAAAAATGACAACGGCAACAGCATTTCCTTTTTGTTTACGGGCAAACACGCCCTGATCGATCAAACTTCACGCTCTTTATACAGCTACGCCGTAGACAGCAATTATTATTCTTTTGCCCAAAAGGACACTAGTCTGAGTGTGGCCAAAAGCCTACCTTTTCGTTATACCGACTTGTACGGCAAATTGTCTTTTAATGCCGAAAATGGCTCTAAATTGGACCTGTTTGGTTTCAATTTTAGAGATCAGTTCAATTTTGCCGGGCTGGCCAAACTGGATTGGACTTCGACGGGTGGTGGGGGCAATTTTACCCTGATCCCCAACAACTCCAATGTAGTGCTCAATGGCACGGTAGGTTTTAGCAACTATAACATTGCTTTGCTGGAAAAAGATGGTGCGCCTCGCCAAAGTGGCATCAGCACCTACAATGCCAACCTCAATTTCACGTATTATGGCAACCGCAATCAAATCAGTTATGGCTTTGAATTTGTAGGTTTCAACACCGATTTCCGCTTTCGGAATCTGGTGGGGCTGAGCTTTGCCCAGGAAGACTTCACCAGTGAATTGGCGGGCTATGTGAAGTATCGGCAGGAGTTGAAAAATCTGGTTCTGGAACCAGGTTTTCGGGTGCATTATTACGCTTCGCAGTCCAAGATGTCGCTGGAACCACGCCTGGGTTTGAAGTACAATGCCACCGATTTTTTGCGCTTTAAAGCTGCGGGTGGGGTGTACGCCCAAAACCTGGTCAGTACAGTCAATGACCTGGATGTGGTTAATTTCTTTGTAGGTTTTTTGGCTGGGCCTGAAGAGAGTTTGTTCAAACCCAATTCACGCACTCCGGTTGATCACCGCTTGCAAAAAGCCTGGCACGCCGTAGTCGGGATGGAAATTGATCTGGGGCAATACCTGGAGTTCAACGTAGAGCCGTATTGGAAACAATTCACCCAATTGATCAACATCAACCGCAATAAACTCAACGCACAAGACCCCAACTACATCACGGAAACGGGGGAAGCCTACGGTATTGATTTTACCCTGCGTTACAGCCGAGGCAACTGGTACCACTGGGGCACTTATTCTTACGCCAAGGTGAACCGCAATGATGGCATTCAGGAATATGCCCCCGTTTTTGACCGGCGGCACAACATCAACTTATTGAGTACTTATCGTTTTGGTGGGCAAAAGCAATGGGAAGCAAGTGCGCGTTGGAACATCGGTTCAGGTTTTCCTTTTACCCAAACCCGTGGTTTTTATCAGGATAATCCTTACAGCAATTTGCTGCAAACCAATATTTTGACGGGTAATTTCCCACTCGGCATTTTGCTTTCAGGTGAAATCAACGGCGGGCGTTTGTCCTGGTTTCACCGCTTGGATGCGTCATTGAAGTATACGGCCAAGTTCTCCCGCTACTCAGCTTTGGAGATTACCGCCAGTGTAACGAATGTATACAACCGGGAGAATGTATTTTATGTGGATCGGGTGACGAATCGGCGAGTGAATCAGTTGCCTTTTTTGCCGAGTTTGGCGGCAGCGGTTCGATTCTAAGGTGATTCCTGAGGTGCCTTCGGTTCCTTAGGTGGTGAAAAAATTATCCTGCTTCGCAGGGTCTTCTACTTTTCACCACCTAAGGAACCGAAGGCACCTCAGGAATCACCTTAGTATTATTTTAGCGCAATAAGGCAACATCCCCACTGCGTACCTCTTTTCTTCCTCCAGGGAATTCAAAAACCATATTGTAAACATATACTTCTACTGGCGCGGGTTTGCCACTCACGTTGCCATCCCATCCATTGATGTTGTTCCCGCTGTACACCAGTTTTCCCCATCGGCTGTACACCTTCATTTCGGTGAGGCGGATGTTTTTGTTGGAAGTGATTGGGCGGAAACGGTCGTTGGTACCATCACCATTGGGGCTGAAGGCATTGGGGATCGTTACCCGGGCAGGTTCTACCGAGATGGTAATTTCGTCGGTAACGGAACAGGAATTGGGTCCAGTCACCACCACTTTAAAGACCATCTCCGTTGGTGTAGCTGTTGCTGTAATGGTCGGATTGGTGTTGTTTCCAGGATTGGCTCCGTTGATGGTCCAATTGTAGGTGATTGCTGTGGGTGGCTGGGTCTGGATCAGGCGAATCCCTGCGAGCAACGGATCTCCCTCCTGAGCACCACGGCCAGCTACTGAATCAGGAGTAAAGAAAATGCCGTTTTCAGTAGGCATCTGAATGACTTTGACCGTAGCCGTGTCTGTCAAGCTGCCACAAGTGGCCCCCCCAACTACTCCATAAGTATAAGTGACCCTCACCAGAGCAGTTTGTGCCAAACTGTTGATATTTAAGGTAGTACCCGAAGAAGGTGCCGTCGAACCAGCAATTTGCCAGTTGTACGTCTCAAACAGCGCCGGAACTGTTCCTGGTGATTGATTCACTCGAATGCTGAGTGGCGTGCGGGTGCGTTCGGTGGCACATACCGTAACACCATTGATGTCAACGGAAGTGACCCTAGGGATTACATTGATGGTGATGTCACCTGAGTTTTTACAATTGCGGTTGCTGGTCGCTTCCAGGCGATAGGTGGTCGTACTGGTCGGATTTACGACAAAGAGAGGATTGGTAGAAACATTGTTCCCCCCCTGGGTCCATTGATACGTCACGCCCTGCTGATTAGCACCATTGAGTTGGATGTTACCACCCTGACAAATAGTGCGCAAATTAGGGAACAAGATCGCGGGAGCAGGCAATACAGTTACCGTTTTACTGGCATTACTGGGGCAGTCTTTTTCCTCCACCTTGATGCTGTAAGTTGTAGTTGTATTACCAGGCGCAGCCACGGGGTCTTTACAATCGGTACAAGAAAGGCCCGTTGCTGGTGTCCAGGTAATTTTATCAAATTTGCCTTCAAATTGCGCATTCAACTTAACCGTTCCTCCCGGACATACCTCTGCTGGTTCGGGGGTAATGACAATGTTTTTAGGTTTGATAACCGGGACGAGAATCGCGGCACTGTCTCTACAACCATTGTTACGGGTATCCCGAATGAGCACTACGCTATCGATGGTACCCATGACCATGTTCCAGAGGGTATCCGGGGTTTGGAAATCGTAGCCTGGTGTAGAGCCATTCGCACGCAAGCGGGGTCTCCACAGGTGCTCAATGTCCGGGTATGCCCCCGTTTCGTAGGTATCTGACTTGAGTGTGATGATTTCACCCTCACAATAGGTCTCTTTTTTGGGATCGATGGTGATGGTCAGCTTGGGCAGAGAGTCCACTTTGACCACTACTGAATCGATGATCGTACAAGGTGTAGCCACCAGCGTAGCGTAATAAGTGGTCGTGACTTTGGGTTCAACCTGAAGGCTGAGCACATTCGTTCGGGTGATGCTTTTGTCTTTGGCTGTCCAGGTAACGCCAGTCGCCAATCCGGTGTTGGTCGTTGCCCCCAGAGTAACCCGATTGGCCCCCTTGCACACTTTGACGGTATCCCCGTTGGTGATGTCAATTTTTTGCTGAGCGATATTGACAGTGATGGTTGCATCGGCCTTACACCCGGTGACATTTAGTTCGGCACGATAGGTGGTGATGTTTTCGGGCAGGGCAATCACTGTGCCTGCATTTGGGTTATTGAGTCCCTCGATGGGGTCCCAGGTCACCCCTTGGCCATTGGTGTTGGTTACTGCGCGGAGCAGCACGGGTGTACCCCGACAAACCGAAGTATTGCTCAGTGCAATCAACTGAATTTGTGGACGCACGACGATGAGGGTAATGGTGTCCCGGCGCAATTGACCATTGACAAAACCTTCTACAAAAATGCGGGTGTTCGCAGTAGGTTTGGCGATGACGATGTTCCCATTGCTGCGATTCAGGATATTGGCAGGGCTCCAACTGTAATTGAACCCGCCCCTGACTTCCAGCGTAATGCTGCTGTCAGGGCAAACATATGTTGTGTCGACATCGGGCTGGATTTTGATCCGACCAATCTGGGCGTTGAGTTGACCTAATGTTAGGGCAAAGAAGCAAAAGCAAAGAAGTGTAATCAACCAATTCTTCATAAATAATGGTTTGGTGGGTGTTGACCTCTCCGGCCTCAGCCCCGCCCTTCGGCTTCGCTCAGGGACCGGGCTAAGGCCGGCGAGGTCAACACCACAGTTTGTCGGGTCGGAAAATACGACCTTTTACCCAAAAACAACGGAGAAAGCAGGATTTTATTGATTGCTGCGATGTAATACACCTGACGATTATTTACATTTTTCCAGTGCCTTTTGCACCGTTTGTACCTTTACGTACCCATAATCGTTGCCCCAGGCCTGATGGATGTAGTTGATGATGTTGGCAATTTCAAAATCGGTGAGCTTGCGCTCGCCCGGCATGGCTTCGCTGTATTTTTTTCCATTCACCACTATTTCACCTGCTTTGCCATAGCGAATGATGCAAGCAATTTCATCCGGGTGTTTTTTTAAATAGTCCGATTTGACCAGCGGGGGAATGCGTCCACGCAGACCGGTGCCATCTTCCATGTGGCAATTGGCACAATAGGAGCCGTACATGATTTCGCCTTGTTGGTAGGGGTTGCTCTGGCAAGCCCATACCAGCGTCATTACAAAAAACAGGACAATCAACAGAGAACGTTGCATTTAGTAAGTTTTGGTCATTTTGGCGGGCACACAGATGATAAAATCGGCCTTGCCCAGGTTTTCCTGGTCCAGTTTATCGATGTTATTCTGCTCTACGGTGGCAATGTTGACCACGTCTTTGCCCGCTGCATATTTGCGCAGATACCAAACCGTACCCTCTTTCAGATCGGAGTGATAAGAGCCGTTAAAGTGTAAGAACACATGACCCTTCTTTAAGTTTTGGGCAATAAAATAACCCATGGTAGCATCCTTTACCGCCTGGGATTTGATCAGGTTGTCGGAAGCTGCACTGCCACCGTGGCCACCCATCATTTTGATCATCGCCTGATAGGAAGGCAGGTTCATGTCAACTTCGATGGGCAGGGGGGCAATCCAGGATTTGGCTTCACTGGTGAGTGGATTGAGGGATTCCAGGCCTTGTTTGTACACCATATTGGCGTAGCGCCGAGGTACATTGGTAGCAATAAAAGGCAATTTTTTACTTTTGGCCAATTCCACCAAAGGTTTGTAATCGGTGGCGTAATTGTCCCAGATACGGGCTTCTTCTTCAAAATTCTTGCTGCTGATCTGGCCGCTTAAGTATTCATTGAGAATGGCCTGGTTGTCGCGTTCGAACATTTCAGCGCCCATGATCAGTTTGCCGCTGGTTTCTTTCTCCAGGTCCTCGGCCAGTTCGATTTGTAGCCAGTGGGAAATGGGATTGTTGTGTTGTTCTCCAAAAAAGACTACGTCAGCTTTTTTGCTTTGTTTGAGCAACTGCGCGTAATCGCTTTCTTTACCTTTGCTGTCAAAAACGCGGTAGGCTTGTTTGTCTTGTGCTGTCGCTACCAAAGTAGCCAGGATGAAGATAAGTACGCTTAGGATTGGTTTCATGTTGGTCTATTAAGCCAGAAACTTAGTTAGTTTTGACCTAAGTACCAAATAACATTGATTAATTGTGGTCGGGCACCTAATCTTCCTCTTTTGGCGGAGGAATTATTTTTTTACGCCCTGCTTTTTTGTCGCTTTGCACGGATTTGGCCTTTTTGCGTTTTTTCGGGTTGGCCACCAGGCGTTCGGGTACTTCTTCCCGTTCGGGTTCGGGTACAAGAGCGGTTTCGATTAGATCCAGGATTTTTTTGATGGCTTTGTCCCGGTTGCTTTGTTGCAGGCGACTTTCTTGGGAACTGGTGCTCAATAATCCTTCTTTGCTGATGCGCTTGGCCAACTTTTGGCGCAGTGTGGCCTTTTCTGCTTCGTCCAGGCCTTCTGATGTATCTATCTCGAATAAGGCCTCTACCCGGGTTTCTACCTTATTGACGTTCTGCCCGCCGCTGCCGGAACTGCGGGAAGTGCGAAACTTGAGTTCTTTTTGTATCTGTTGGGTATTCATGTTTTTTTGTTGAGTTCCTAGAACAGCATGGACAAGGTAAAAAGTTTCCGCCAGTTTGAAATGTTCAAAGTTTTTGCCCATAAAAAGACAAACTCTATTCCCGCTACTTCCCAAATTTCCAATTTCTGCTATCTTTAAGCCAACGGATATCTAACCCGCTACGGATAGTATGAATAAACACATTTTACTGGGTCTCCTGATCTTGTACTGGATCGGGGGCACTGTCCATTTGTATGCACAAAATCAGGCTCCGCCTCTGCGGATCAGTGCCCAATTGGTAGATCAACCGCTGCCCGACATTTTCCAATCCCTGGAAAAACAATACCCTCTCCACTTTTATTACCGCGCTGATGAATTGCCCAAAGGGAAATTCTCCCTGCAAGTTCAGGACGTACCCCTGGAAAGTGCGTTGCAACAACTCTTGAACGAAAGCAAGCTGGGGTTTTTCCGCTACCGCAATTATGGCGTGGTCATTGCCCCCCTGGAACTGGTCAACGAAGGTTTTAATGCCGATTATTATCAGGCGTTGGAAACCGGATTGAATGCCAATACAGTGAGTACTCCGGTGCCCAACCTGCTCCAAATTGGCGACGTACGGCAATTAAAAGCTTCGGGAAAAGCAAAAGTGAGCGGCCTGATCCAGCAACAAAAAGACAAAACGCCCATCATTGGCGCAACGGTACGGGTACTCAAACTCGATAAAGGCAGCGTCAGTGATGAAAATGGCCGTTTTGAACTGGAGCTCCCGGTGGGCAAACACCAATTGCTGGTGCAATACGTAGGCAATGCCGAATTGACCCA
>JAIXOO010000276.1 GCA_027486765.1 Saprospiraceae bacterium | reverse complement strand
GCCCCAGGTCGAAAGTGTGCAGTTCCAAACCAGTTTTAAAAGCAATCCGACGTACAACCAAGTGCAGATAACTCACCAAATCTGCTTCAAATGGGTTTTCAAGGGTATATTTCTCCCCCGCCGACAAATGCAAAACCAACAAGGTTCCTGCTTCCACGTATTGCCGGGGCTTGCCGCCGCAATAATCTACTGCAATGCCACCTACCATGGGTAAAAGCAGGACATCCACAGGTTCTGTCGTTTGATGAACCATCCGTTGCCCGCCGGCCAGGGTATCCTCATTGAAGGCACGCAAACCCCCAGGCGCTTCGCGGTGTGGGGTTTGATAATCGCCGTAGTTGAAGGTATGCCAACTGCGATAAGATTGATCTGCTTGGGTAATACCTCGCTGCTCGGCCAGATAGATGGTTGCTGATGGCCTATCCATTGACTACAATTGTGTGAATGAGTTCATAACCTGCCGCAATACTGCCCGTTACTGTGGACATTTCCAGAGCCAGTGAATCGGCAAAAACATTATCGCTGGTATTGGAGGTGTCTTGTTTGCCACGGGTGTAGTAGTTGGTCGCTGTGGTATAAACGGTGTCACAAACGCTGGTCGGGAAGGCAATCTGGGTCACCAACAGCGACTTCCCACTCGCGTTGTAGATGTGTACGTGAATGTGCGGTGCCCGTCCGGAGTACCAACCGGGGAAAATAGTCGTAAACCCCACCTGCCCATTGGCATCCGTCACCTGACGACCGCGCAGGAAGTGTACAGTGGTGAAATTGGCTTGCTGCATACCCGTGCCGCCGTATTCGGAGTAATAGCCATCCTTGTCGCAGTGCCAGATGTCGACGATCGCCCCCGATAGTGCTTCACAGCCTGTATTCAGGTTTTTGATGTTGATTTTGATGCTAAGCGGTACTCCAGTACGATCCGAACGGATGTCGACCATTTGTAAAGTAGCAGGCGATTTGGTCGGAAATGGACCAGCCGTTTCAGTTGGGGAAACGGTGCAAGTTCCACTGCTGCCAGAACCATCTGGGGTAACCTCTTCCAACAAGGAGTCTTTTTTGCAAGAGTTAGCCAGGGGGACGATAAAGGCTACGCCAAGGGCCGCCATGCCTTTTTTCAAAAATTCGGTGCGTTGCATGTTGTTGGTTTTTAAAATCCTAGGGAAAATAAGTAGTATAACAATATAAGGCTGGCTGATAAAGCGTGTACTCAGTCAAGGGAAAGTTTTTCAAAATTTTCAGGCAGGTATAAATTAAAGTGTAACTAACATGATACTTTCACGTTAGACGTGTATACAAAATCCCACTTATGATACAAACCCTTGCCGCCACATTCCACCTCACGCACCAATGCAATTTGCGCTGTGCCTACTGCTATACTGGAACAAAAGTACATCGCCCCATGTCAAGAGAGGTGGCACTAAAATCACTGCAATTTGTACTCGTTGAAGCCCGCAAGGGACAAGTGAAATACCTGGACATCACTTTTTTTGGTGGCGAACCCCTCATCGAGGCTGAGCTTTTGTTTTGGCTCGCAGATACTTTCCAAGAAGAATTACCCGCAGGCATGGCCCTGTCTTTTCGCCTCAGCACCAATGGCACCTTATTGACCGAGTCTATGATGCAAGCCTTGGCCAGTCGCGACATCTATGTTTCCTTGAGTGTGGATGGGGCACCTCAGATTCAGGATGCCCAACGACCCAATGCAGCCGGGAAAGGCAGTAGTGCAGCTATTGAAAAAGCCATTCCCATTTTGCTACGCGCCAATCCATGTGCCAGCGTCACCACAGTAATTACGCCCTATTCAGCTGGTCATGCCGCCGAATCCATTGACTGGCTCTACCAAAAAGGATTCAGGTATTTCAACCTTACCTTTGATTACAGTGCGGACTGGACGATGGAAGACATGCATCGATTAGAGAAAAGCTACCATCAACTCGCCCATTGGTACGAGGAAAAGATGCAGCAGAATCAACGCTTCTACCTGAGTTGTTTTGATGAACGCATTCGCTCGCACAGCCAAGGGCCGCCGGGGCAGGATGAGCGCTGCAATTTGGGCCAGCGTCAATTTTCCATTGCCCCCGATGGAGCACTTTATCCCTGTATCCAGTTTGTGACCACCGAAACCTTGCCAGCGTTTATGATTGGGCACGTGCTGCACGGTGGTTTTGATGAAAACTGTCGCCAACATCTGCACAGTTGCTCCGAAAAGCCCAAGGATGCTTGTAGTGGTTGCGCTTTGCAAGGTCGTTGTGCCAGTTGGTGCTCTTGTATCAATTTTGCCAGTACTGGCACGGTCACGCAGGCCAGCCCGGTGGTTTGTTACCACGAACGGACCTTGATGCCACTGGTGGATGCCATGGCCAATCGCCTTTGGCGCAAGCGCAATCGACAGTTTTTGCACAAACACTATAACCCGCTTTATCCCATGATTGATTACCTCGAACACCTGGTATAAACGATGAAAAAGCAACTCGAAATCAAACCCGTACTTCGGTACAACAAGGCAAAATATCCCAAGTATACCGATCCAAACCCTTTGGATGATCCTCAGGCATTGCCATATCCTTTTTCAAAACGGATGCTGGATTGGGCAACGGGGATTGGATTGTTGGGGGTTACATCTGCCTGCCAGGGAGAAGTCCAGGAAGTGGCCAATACTTTTACTTTTAATAGAACCGGACTTCCTTATTTTCCGGCAATGTTTGGCTCGGGAGTGCCGGATCCTTTGCCGAGCAAAGAAATACGCGCATTGACGCTTCAGGTTTGTAAAGAGGAAGGCCTCATAGTCAAGGAAGATGTGGTCTATAAAATTCCCGATAACACAAGGGATAATTTTTATCCTATAGCTATTTTTGATGAAGAGAAAAAAATTGGTTTTGCGATTCTGGACAATAATAATACTGAGGAAATTTCCTTGCTTGATCCGAATTATTTGCAATGGCGCCAACGAAAAATACTCAGTATCCCTTTTTTAGAAAGTTTATGGTCGCAATTCGCTTATGGAAATCGCCAGTTTTCGATGGACGAGTGGTTAGATATGGAAAATCGCGGTGCTTGGGATAAAGAGGATAAAGCATTTTACGAACTATTTAACAAAACAACTTTTTCAAGCTTATCGGAACAAGAAGAAGAGGAGGGGAGATGGATTTTTTATAAAAAAGCTCTTGAACATTTCGACAAAATTGGCGACAAAAATAGTTTGCGATACCATAAAAAGGCCATTAAAAACGCCCTCAAGCAAAAAAACACTGAGGTGTTTCAGCAAGCCATTCATTTGAATTTTTTCATTGTACTGTTGCATGAGCTCGTCCCTGAAGAAGAATGGAATCAAAAGGTTATGGAGCAATACATCGCTGATCAACGCAGCTGGTTGGCTCAAAATCCAGGAAAACAGAGTGCCGCATCTAATGTATTGGCTGACCTGAAAGAGCCTTATTCTATTGATTCACAGGTAGAAAAGGCATTACAAGCATTGTTTCGAAACTATCATTCTGATTGGAAGGAAATTCTTTGGGACACCAGAGAAGAATACCAAAAAAGCCATGTCAATCTGGAGGAAATCAGGGCGCTCGATAAATTTTCAGATGAAAAAAAGTTATTTGTTGCTCCGATCAGTTTTGAAGACCAGCGATTTAGTTATCATTTTACGGAAAAAGAACTAATCGAGAGGTGGAATGCTCCTCGTGGTTCAGAGGATTTTCAGAATATGCAGCAGGGTACCAAAGAAGCGGCCTTAAAAAGGCTGGAGGCATCTTTGCGCGCTTATATTCGTTGGGCAAAATTGCAAGGAGGATATTGATAAACTGTGTAGCATAAAGGTACGTTTTGACAGGTGAAATTATGGGGCAAAAGATTGATGTCGATTTATCTTTTTCTTCCTATTTTGCCTCAAGAACATTCACTACTTCATCGCTAAACATGTCCTCAACTCCTCCGGCCAAAGTGGCCATAGTTACAGGCGCAGCGCGTGGCATCGGCCTCGCCATTGCTCTAAAATTTCATACAGAAGGATACCATGTCATTATTTTAGACAATGACAAAGAAACCCTACAAGAGCGAGAAACCCAATTTAGCGGAACGCAGGGGTATTCCTTTGTTTTTTGTGATGTCGCTAATCCAGCGCAAGTCCAAACGACCTTTCAAAAAATTCTCAGCCGCTTCCCCGCCATTCACGCCCTGGTCAACAATGCCGGAATTGCCATTTTTAAACCCGCCGAACAAGTGACTTTTGAAGATTGGAATGCGGTGATGTCCACCAATTTGAACGGTACTTTTTTGTGTTCTCAGGCTGCACTACCCGGTTTGTTGCAAGCCAAGGGAAGCATTGTCAATATTGCCAGCATTTCCGGGGTGCGCGCCAGTACCCTGCGCATGGCTTACGGCACCAGCAAGGCAGCGATCATGCACCTGACCAAACAGCAGGCGGTGGAGTACGGCAACAAAGGGGTACGCGCCAACGCCGTTGCACCCGGCCCGGTGGAAACCGAAATGGCCAAGTTGGTGCACAGTGCCGACATCCGAACTTCCTACAGCGACGCCATTCCCCTGGCGCGTTATGGCAGCACAACAGAAATTGCCGATGCGGTTTACTTTCTCTGTAGCCCTGCCGCCGCTTACATCAACGGGCAAATTCTGGCTGTGGATGGTGGCTTTGATGCGGCTGG
>JAIXOO010000086.1 GCA_027486765.1 Saprospiraceae bacterium | reverse complement strand
TTTTTTTTATTTTTTTTTGCTTTTTTTTGACCGTTTACCCCCCAAAAACCTCCTTTTGCCAAAAGAAAAAATTCTTTTTTCTTATCCAAAAAAATTATTATTCTCACAATATGTCATTAAAAATTCAGCAAAAACAGTGCTTTCATGCAAACAACTTGATTTTATTTTTTTCACAATGCCAAAAAAATGTCCTTGTCAAGTGTAAATAAGCGTCGCATATTTGTATCGTGATCAGGAGGTAATGAGAATGAAGCGAGCGGATCACCAAGCTGATAAAAGGATCAGCACTCAAAGTTGAATATGTTCATGGGATTATAATTTGTCAGTGGTCAGTCGTCCCGAAAGAAATTTCGGGACGATCGACTTCTTTTAAAGGAACAATCTTCATGCTCAAAAATAAAAAAAGGCATTTCTCAAACGAAATGCCCTCAAGTAGTAACTAGGTCATGCTCATGGAATTATTGCAAAAAGATATTTTCGTGAGATTACAATTTGTTGTTGGGGTCAAGAATTAGCATTGTATTGCGAGGCCAAGTTACAAGGAATATTCCGCCTGTGCAAGAAAGGATGAATATTTCTATCAACGGACTCAAGAGATTTTTTTTTGGATATGTTCATGGGATTATATGTAAGGGTCGCGCTTAAAGTGCGACTTTTTTTTTGCCCCTACCTCACCGTCTTCTGCACTTTTCTATTCTTTCAGACTGCATACCTGCAAATTAGTCACATATTATTTGGCGAAAAATAGGATTTATGAACTTAGGGGCGAAAAAAAATAAGTGCCTAAAAAAATATTTCTTGCGCCATGCGGAAAGTATTGGCGTGTGCTTCCACAATAACGGCTAAACTTTCGGAGTAGCCGCCACCCATACTGATGGCCACGGGTAGTTTATCTTTTTTGCAGGTTTCCAACACAAAACGATCTCTTTGCCGACAGCCTTCTGGTGTTAGCCCCAAACGCCCCAGCTTATCGCTAGCCAATACATCTACACCAGACAGATAAAACACCAATTCGGGTTGGACTTTTTCCAATAAATCTGGCAATGTTTTTTTCAGAATCGACAAATAAGTCCGATCCTGCGTCCCATCGGGTAACCCAATGTCCAAATCTGAAACCTCCTTGCGCAGGGGGAAGTTTTTGGCTCCATGCATACTGAAGGTGAATACCCGTGGTTCATTTCTGAAAATATGGGCAGTGCCATTGCCTTGGTGGACATCCAAATCCACCACCAAAATTTTATGTACTATATTATGGTGTAGCAAATAATTGGCAGCCACCGCGATGTCATTGGTGCAACAAAATCCTTCGCCCCGAAAAGCATAAGCATGATGGGTGCCCCCGGCTACATTCAAGGCCACGCCAAATTGTTGAGCATAAAAAGCACATTGCAGCGTTCCACCGGCGATTACTCGACTCCGTTGCACCAATTGAGGGGTAAGTGGGAACCCAATCGCCCTGATTTCGCGTTCAGTCAATTGTTGGTCGCGTAACCGAAACCAATAATCCCGGGTATGGGTGAGCAGTATTGTTTCTTCGTCCAAAGGAGTTGGGCTAAAGAAGTTTTTTTCACTTACCGTACCCTCGTACAAAAGCTGCTCGGGGATCAATTCGTATTTGATCATCGGGAATCGGTGCCCCTCCGGCAGTTTGTATTTGTAAATTGGATCGTAAGCGATTTTAAGCATAAAAGTTTTTCTATTTTTGCAGCTTCTTAACCCACGCCTCCTAACCCATGGCTTTAGCCGTGGGCGAGGACACACAAAATCAGCCCATGACTTTAGTCGTGGGGACAAAAATAATACACATGCATTTAAGCGAACAGGAAATCATCCGAAGAGAACACCTGGAGGAATTGCGCAGCATGGGCATCGACCCCTACCCTGCCGAAGCATTTGTTGTCAACGCCCTGGCAAGTGACATCAAAGCGCAATTCAATGACGACGCTCCAGAACAGTTCGAGACAGTTGCAATAGCTGGCCGGATGATGGTGGTACGGGAAAAAGGGAAAGTCACTTTTGCCGAATTGCAGGACAGCAGCGGACGCATCCAGCTCTACATTTCGCGCAGTGATATTGCCGATGGGGAAAACTTCGAAATGTATGATGTTGTATTGAAACGTTTGCTCGATTTTGGGGATTACATTGGCATCAAAGGGTTTGTATTCCGCACCCGGATGGGCGAGATCACGGTACACGTTAAGGAATTGAAACTGCTCAGCAAATCGCTGCGCCCACTCCCAATGGTCAAAACCCGCGTGAACGAAGCGACGGGTGAAACCGAAGTATACGACGCCTTCACCGATCCCGAACAGCGCTACCGCATGCGTTACGTGGACCTGACGGTGAACCCACAAGTCAAAGCAGCCTTCATCACCCGCAGCCGAATCATTTCGGCTATGCGTAGCTTTTTTGATGCCAAAGGTTGGTTGGAGGTTGAAACGCCCATTTTGCAGCCCATTCACGGCGGAGCTGCCGCCCGCCCGTTTGAGACCCACCACAATACGCTGGACATGAAGTTGTACATGCGCATTGCCAACGAGTTGTACCTCAAGCGCTTGATCGCAGGTGGTTTTGACGGCGTATACGAGATCGGCAAGATGTTCCGCAACGAAGGTATGGACCGGACCCACAATCCCGAGTTCACCGCCATGGAAATCTATGTAGCCTATAAAGATTATTACTGGATGATGGAAATGGTGGAGCAGTGCCTGGAGCACATCGCACGCGCCATCAACCAGGATAATCCCGTACTCAACTTTGGCGAGCACGAAATCAACTACGCCGGGCCGTACCGCCGCCTCAGCATGTACGATTCGATCAAGGAATACACCGGAGTGGACATTTCGGAAATGGACGAAACGCAACTCCGCGATTTGTGCAAACAATTGCACATCGACATCGACAACACGATGGGACGTGGCAAATTGATCGATGAAATTTTTGGGGCCAAGGTGGAAAAGAACCTGATCCAGCCCACTTACATCATCGATTACCCGATCGAAATGAGCCCTCTGGCTAAGAAGCACCGCAGCAAAGCGGGTTTGGTAGAGCGCTTTGAGTTATTTGTCAGCGGCAAAGAAATTGCCAACGCCTACTCCGAGCTCAACGACCCCATTGACCAACGCGAGCGCTTTGAGGACCAACTCCAACTGGCAGCTCGTGGCGACCATGAAGCCATGGCCATGGACGAAGATTTCTTGCGCTCACTGGAATACGGGATGCCTCCTACCTCAGGCTTGGGCATTGGTATCGACCGTTTGACCATGTTTATGACCAACAACCATACGATTCAGGAAGTGCTGTTCTTTCCGCAGATGCGGGCTGAGCATTAGAGCCTGATTCAAGCAGAAAAAAATGAGCAGTTGCCAGGCAACTGCTCATTTTTTTTGCCCTGTCGGGAACAACTCATCAATTTTAAACACATCTTCCACACCAAAACCTAATAACCTTTACCCATGTCCCTACATGACCCAAAATACCTGGATCAGGAAACCTACCAGCAGATTTTTGCCAAACACGAAACCTATAGGATCTTTACACCCTTGGTCCAGGACAGCAATACCATCCGCTTTCACCTCAAAGAGGACAACTACCAATTGCGCGAAGGACTGGACGGGGAAGAACTCGACTTGTTTTTTGATGGAGAAATGCGGGATGGTTTTGTGTCTATTTTCCGCAATCGCCCCGAGGGCAAGGTTTACGCCAAATCCATTCCCTGGGAAGGCTGGGACAGCCTGAGGCCGGTGATTAGCGAATTCCCTAAAGCGCAGATTGTTGGGGTGGACCGCATGGGTCAAGTTATGCGCCTGGGTGGTAAGGAATCTGCGGTGGAGCAAGCTGTAGGTGAAATGGTTTTTGATACTACCGTCATCGAGGGTTACGTGTACCTGATTGGCCGCGGGAAAGTATGGCGCAGAGATGCAGTAGATACCTATACCCTGATAGCTGAATTGGGCGGCAAACAACCCCGGATTTTCCGACGCATCGCAGGCATTGCCGCCAATGATTTTTATGTAGCGGATGAACAAGCGGATTTATTCCATTTTGATGGCCATCAGTTAAATCCTACCAGCTTTCAGCCCAGGAAATTCCTGAAAGAAAAAGTTGTACACCAAAGCCCAACCATATACGAGAACCAACCTGAGCCTGAGCAAATCACCTGTATCGCTCATTTTGCCCCAAATGAACTCTATCTGGGAACCAGCACTGGCCGGGTTTTGACGCAAACGCCAACTGGCTGGATCGAGCTCAAACGTAGCCAGCCCGAGCAAATGACTTACCCCATCCGCAACATTGTCAAGTGCCAGGAGCGGATTTTTGTGGCAACCGGCTTTTGGGGGCGCTACAACATCCTGAACCGATGGCAACAAAAACATTTGTGGGAAATCAAAGGCAATGAAATTCAACTGGCGGATGTATCCGAGGAGGTCCACGATTTTGCTGAAGTTCTGGACGCCAAAGACGACGTACTAGTGGTGGCGGGCAGCCGTGGCGCCCTGCTTTGGGATGGCGTCCAATGGGAAGTGCTGATTGACGCACAGGCTTATCATACTCTATCGGCCGAACAGCTCGAGGTCATCGAAGCAAACCAGGCCGCCAAGGCCAGTGAAGAGCTTAGTTACGAACAAGTGCTCGAAAATATCAGCAACAAAACCGGGGTGTTGGTAACCGAAATGGCCAATAAGCTGGAGGAATTAAAAGACTCACCCAAATACTGGATGAGCGGCCTGCCCCCACTCATTACCCGAAAAGGCTGGCACGCAGAGGGGTTTGAGATTTTATCCGACAAGGAAGTACAAGTCATTCAGGGTGATCTGAGCTGCGGGAAATGCCTGGAGTTCTATGGCCCACTTACCTTGGTCTTTGGCAATGTCAGCGCTCAAAACCTCATCATTGAGGGAGAGGTATTGATCCAGGGCAACTTACAAGTAGAAAACGTCATTTATGCCTATTCGGAAAGTATGGGCAAATTGTGGGTAGGTGGCGATTTGCAGGCGAGAACCTGGTTGAGCCTGGGTCAAAAACTGGAAGTGCGTGGTGCTGTTTCCGTTGAGCATTTCTGCACGCAGCAAAGTTTTGGCTATCAAATGGAGCAATTCCCGGAGGACCAGGATTTTATTACCGATCTGGACGAACATTTGGTGCCAGAATTGTTCAAAGATGAGGCCTTGGATTTTGAGGAATTGTTGATGAGGATTGAGAAGAATGAGGCAATTCTGCGCAGTTGATTGCTTAAAAAACTATTGTGCTTGGGCCTGGGTTTTTCCCACTGCCGCTTTCCTTTCCAAAATCCGATGAAACTTCAACAAGTGCTGTGGGTCCTTTTCATTGTACACACAGAGGATCAGGGTGTTTTTATTGCGCCCATCATAAGGAAAAAGGATTTTGATGGGATTATGGATGTAGCCATTGTCCTCGAACATCAGGAGTTGTTTGTTGCGTGAGGGCAAACGAAATAGTTTGAGCTCTTCGGCATCTTTCGGGATGGGTAAGTCTCCATAGCCCTCTTCCTTCAAAAACTGCCGTACCATATCGTAGCTCGCATGCAGACGAGAGCCCGCAAAAATGGTCTGGTATTCGTAGCCGTCACAGGTACCTCCCATGTAATCTGAACCCGCCTCTGGGAATTCTTCCCGCAATGGCATAAGCTGTTTGTTTTTTTCGAAACGCTAAATTAATCGTTTTGATTTAAAAAATTAAACCTTATGCTGGAAAATAAAAAAGGTTCCAGCGTTCCAGAGATCAAGCCAACCCTGGAACCCTGGAACTTTGGAACCCTGGAACCCTGGAACCTTTTTTATGGAACCTATTTCACCGTCCCCTCCACATACAAGCGTTCCGCCTGCGGAAACTCCTTAAAATACACCTTGACCATTTTATAAAAATATCCAGCCTTGCGGGAGCTGAATTCGATGTTAATCGTAGCCGTAGAATCGGGAGGAATGGGTGTTTCGCGCCATTCCGGGGTAGTACAACCACAAGATGGGCGAACATTGGCGATGGTGACCGAATCGGAAGAACAATTGCGGAAAGTAAAGCTGCAATCTGCCTCCTTTCCACTTTCTACTTCGCCAAAATTGTGGGTATCCAAACCCTCCCATTTGATGCAATATTCCTCTGGCAGTGTGGTGAACGCCAGGCCCAATGAGCCTAAAATCATCCCCATCAGGGTCCATTTTTTCCATTTCTTTGCCGCTGACTCCATTTCTTTTGCTTCTTTTTTGTCAAAACAACGCAAAGACTTTACAGTTTAGCATACTTTATGTAACTTAGCGTTGCTATTGAGAAAAATTCTTATCGAATCAGGCTTTTCTACCTACCTACCTGAACGTCATCCCATTTCCGTATTTAAATCATGTTGTACCCATGAACAAGACCTTTTGGTTTGCCCATCCCGTATGGCAACACCAGACCATTGCGCTAGCAGTACATTTCATCACCTCTAAAATGAATGTACAATGAACGTCCGCAGCAAAATCCAAGTGCTCAACATTGTATTGGGCGTGTTACTCGTCACCGTCCTTGGCCTGGGTTTGAGCTCCTTTTTCACGAGCTCCAAACTCAAAACAGCCAAGGATCAAGCACTCAAGCAAAACTTATACCTTTTTGAACGCTCCATGGAAGATGTACGTACCTGCCTGGATGCCGAAGAGTATAAGTTGGCAAAAATTCGACTGGCGGAGGCTCTCGAACTGCTAAAAGACAGCCAGTCGGCAGCCAATCGCAATGCAGAAGCCAAACACTCTTTTGATGCCATCTGCAAGAAGTACTGTCGCATTTGGAATTCTACCGAATGGGGCTACAGCTACCGTGCCAGTGACTACCCAGAGCTGCAAAAAGGATTCGAGAGCATTTGTCAATAACCATCCCTAAAGCTTGAACGTCATGCAAGCACTAAAACCGATTATACTGACCCTTTGCCTGGGCTTGATTGCCTGCAGCTGGGTTTTTGCCCAAGGCGACAATTGTCCCCTCTATGCGGACATCCTCCAGCGTGGAGATAGCTTAAGCCGGGCGGGCAACTACGTTGCAGCGATCAAAACTTACCGCGCGGCGCGCGTAGCTTGTCCTTCCAAAGTGTACGAAACCGACCTGCGGGTAGAACGCATTGTGTCACGACTCGTGCAAATGCGCGAACAAGCCATCCAGCGGCGCGATGAAGTGTTACAAAAAATTGCGCTCATGGAAAAAGACCTCCAACGCGCACGTTACAATGAAGAAGTAGCTGAACGCCGCGAGCGACTATTGCGCCAGGCGAATGAACAAGAAAGAACGGAGCCAACCCTGGCCGAAAAAAAGGCCACCGCACTGGTTGAAACCCAGTTGGAGCAAAAAGACCCCTGGGACTTGTTGCGTGCTGGTCGTTACCAGGAAGCCCTGCCCCTACTGGAAGCTTCGGCCTTCAATGATTTGCAGGACAGCCTCAGCCTGATGCGCCTCGCCCACGCCAATCTATTCAATGGCCGGATTGAAGTAGCAGAGTCCATCTATCGGGTCTTAAAACCACTCCCCTATCGCACCGGGAAATACAAATCCTTCGCTGAAGCTTATTTGGCCGATTTTAATGCCCTTGAAAATGCAGAAGGTATCCTTGGCAATGGCGCAGTGATTCCAGTTGCCGTACGGGAAGCTTATTTGCGCATCCGGGCCGATCTGGAGAATTACGCTCAGGCACTGGATTTGGCCGAACAAGAGCGCAAAAAATCCAAAGAACTCGCCAAAGAACTAGGGCCTGAAAAGCTGGAAAAACCCAACCCGATAGTGGCAGACAATATGGTAAAAGTAGACAACAGCTCAGCAGTGCTTTTGCCCAATGAGCCCGTTCAATCCAATACCGATACGACGCTTCGCGATCCAAATGGCAATGCAGTGCTAACCGATGCCAACAATAATGCCTTGAATGACACCAACGATTCAGCTAACGTGGGCAACCTCGAAGCGTCTACCGCTTCTAAAGAAAACAACTCTTTGCGCAATAACCCTAACCACTCTAGATCGAAGTTAGAGGAAGACCGCCCCTTGCCGCCTACCCCGGAATTTGTCATGAAGAACCTGATCAATACCGAACTGGAAAACAAAACCACCCGTACGGTCAAAAAAACAGGTGAGCCCAGCGGCTACATCGTCTTTATCGGCGATTTCGATCTCAATGACTATTACGCTCAGCGCACCCTCAAAAAAGTGCGCGACCAATATGGCATCATGGAAGCACGGATTCGCTATTTCAGTGAAGTGCTCAAATACCGGATTGTGCTGGCTGAGTTTGCCACCAAAGAGGAAGCAGCCCAGTATACCCTCAATTATGAGCAAAAATACCGGGAAAGGGTTTGGATGGGCGTTTTGTATTAGTGGTCTATTTTGTTGGTCAAAACTATTCTTTTATCTTCCCATGATAAAAGTCTTTGTAGTGGGGCAAAAATAAGTGTTCATTTTTTCTGAGCCAAAGGATTAGATAAGACACTTAAAATAAACCGTTTACTTATCTAATCCTTTGGCAAAATGAACACTTATTTTTTTATCGCCCTTGTAAACACCAACAAACATGAAACATCAGTTCGCATTTTTCTTGCTGCTTTGCAGCTTCAGCCTTTGGAGCCAAAACAAAACCATCGGCAAAGTGACTCATTTTGATCCGGCTTGTGCCAATCTGATTGATGCACAGGCCAGCATCGAAGTCATTGCCGATGGTTTTGATTGGTCCGAAGGCCCCGTTTGGGTGAAAAACGGAGGCTTCCTCCTCTTTTCTGACGTACCCAAAAACACCATCCACCGTTGGAAAGCCGGTGAAGGTTTAAGTGTTTTTCTCAATCCTAGCGGTTATACGGGCAAGCTACCCTACGGCGATGAACCCGGCAGCAATGGCCTGCTGATCAACCTGAAAGGCGAACTGGTCACCTGTGAGCACGGCGATCGCCGCATTGCGGCCATGCCCCTGCAATTGGGGGGCAAGCGCACCCTGGCCGACAACTACCAGGGTCTGCGCCTCAACAGTCCCAACGACATTACCCAACATCCCAACGGCGATTATTACTTTACCGATCCACCTTACGGAATGCCACAAAAGGAGAAATCACCCTTGCGGGAGACGACCTGGTTTGGCGTTTACCACATCGATAAAGCAGGTAAAGTTAGTCTGGTCGACAAAACCCTGGATCGCCCCAATGGCATCGCCGTTTCACCCGATGGCAAGACCCTGTACGTAGGTCAAAGCAGTGGTTCCCAACCCTACATCACCGCCTTCCCCATTGCGGCCAATGGCAAAACAGGCAAGGGTAAAGTCATTTTTGACGGCTCCAAATCCATGAAAGAGGGCAAATACGGCATCTTCGACGGCATGAAAGTCGACAAACACGGCAACATTTTCGCTGCGGGGATGAATGGCGTACTGATCCTTTCTCCAGAGGGAAAACCGCTGGGGCAAATTGAAACGGGCCAGTTTACGGCCAACTGTGGCTGGGGGGATGAAGATGGCGGCACGCTGTACATTACTTCGGACATGTATTTGTGTAAGGTCCGCACCAAAACGGGAGGCTGGTAGGAAAAAGGTGTTTTTTGATCGAAAAACAGAAACGCCTGTCGCCAATTCCGCGTTAATTGAAGGAAAAATTAAAACCACCATGAAAAACCCTATTTGTTTTGTGCTCTTCAGTTTGGCCATTGGCCTGCAACCGTTGTGTGCGCAGGAGGGATATTGGTTGAAAATCCAACCTAAAGCTGGAACAGAATACCGGTTCATCAATAATGTGAACACTTCGGTAATCAGTGGCGAGGAAACCGTAATGAATACCAATATGGCACAAAATATTGTGTCTAAAATCACTGCCTCAAGCCCCACAGAAGTGTCCATGACCGAAAAGGTAGAAAAAATCAAAGGCAGTAGCACCTCGATGGGGCAAACTTTTGATTTTGACACCAGTAACCCTATGGCGGGCAACCCCACCATGAATGCACAAATGGAACAATTGGTGGGCAAAGAGATGGTTTCGCGGTTTAAACCCAATGGTGTATTTGTAGCTGGCAACAATCCCTTCGAAGGTATCGCAGGTGGAGCAGGTAGTGCATCAGATTTTCGAAACATCACTGGGGGTGTACGCTTCTCTGATCAAGCCATCAAGATTGGTGAATCCTGGGCCGTGGTAGATTCCGTTCAAGCCCAAGGTATGACTACGATTTCCTACACAACCTGGACGCTTCAGCAAATCAAAGACGATTTGGCCATTCTTTCTTCCAAAAGTACTGGCACCATTAATGGCCACCCACCGACCTTACCCGATGGTAAAATAGAAGGTACCATGAACGCAACGGGTTCCGCCACAATCGAACTACAATCAGGTATTTGTCATGAATCCAGTCAACGGATTGAGGCAAAGATGAACGTGAGCTATAGTGGGCAAACGCAACAGTTGACTTCGGTGACGGAGACGGTGGTGAAGCGGGTGAATTA
>JAIXOO010000247.1 GCA_027486765.1 Saprospiraceae bacterium | reverse complement strand
TTTAGTCGTGGGAAAGTAGCGCCCTGTTTTTCAACAGAGCGCTCCGAAAAATATACTCGATTATTAAAAACTTGTTTCTAGTCTTCCAAATCCGGCTGTGGTGTATAGCGCAGATAAGGCTTCACAATGGTCACCCCTTTCGGGAATTTTTCAATTGCTGCTTCTGTAGATACCGCAGGTACCACGATCACATCTTCACCATGTTTCCAGTCGGCAGGAGTCGCCACGCTGTAATTGGCAGTCAATTGCAGGGAATCCAATACCCGCAGGACTTCATTGAAATTACGACCCGTAGATGCAGGGTAAACAATCATCAGTTTTACCTTCTTGTCCGGGCCAATGATGAATAGAGAACGAACGGTGAAGGTCTCCGATGCATTGGGGTGAATCATATCGTATAAGCCAGCTACTACCCGGTTCTCATCCGCAATGATGGGAAATTGTACATCCACATGTTGGGTTTCGTTGATGTCATTGACCCAGCCCTTGTGCTTGTCCAGTGGATCTACACTTACGGCTAGCACTTTGGTATTGCGTTTCGCAAATTCTTCACTCAGTGCAGCAGTACGGCCTAGCTCAGTTGTACATACCGGAGTGTAATCAGCAGGGTGTGAAAAAAGGATACCCCAGCCAGTGCCCAGGTACTCGTAAAAATCAATGTCGCCCGCAGTAGTTTGGGCTTGGAAGTTGGGCGCAATATCGCCGAGACGCAGACTCATATTTTCTGTTTTTAGGTATATGTATGGAATGAGAACATACTTGGATTGAATGCGGTTTAGCATTTTTGTGATTAATTCGTACCACCGCATTCAATCCATAAATATAAAAACAATCCTGCTGATCAGCTCTGATTTTAGTCACTTCTTCCAGATGTCCCAGGTCGCGCTCAGGTAGTACAAAGCCCCAATGGTTGGCCCGGCAGCATACTGAATGTAACGTTGGTTCGCCAGGTTGGTGCCCCCCAATTTGAAAGAAGCATTCCACTGGGGCACTTGTAGCGAAACTTGTGCATCCACGGTAGAGAAAGAAGAAACTAGCCCTTCCGCCAAAGGTGTTTGCCACAGGAAAGTATCCTGCCATTTCCACACCACGTTGAAACCAAAATTGGGCAGCACTTCGCGGTTGCCAAACTGGATATTGCCCGACCAGGTGGGGGTATTGAAACCAGTGATGAAAATGTCGTTGTCGTTTTTGGTCTGTAGGTCATTGTAGTTCAGGTTGCCGGAGAGCGAATACTTTTTGTAAAAGTTGTAGCTCAAACGCAATGCCGAACCATAGTTGTAGTAGGTATTGGTAGCGTTGGTAAACACGCGGTAACGCACTTGTTTGTTGCGGTCCAGCATGTTCAACACTGAGGCGTCGGTACCTACTTTGCCATCCAGCGGTACCGCTACTTCCACCTGTCCAAGGAAGCCACCATAGACGTTGTAGTAGAAATCCCAGTCGAGCACCACTTTGTTGTCAAACAATACACTTTTCACCCCGGCATCCCAGGCCTGTACTGCTTCTGGTTCCAATTGCGGTAAGTTGGCAACCGCCAGTAAGTTGCGGTTTTTGATGCCTGCATCGTTGCGGGTACTGCCTGCGGCTACGTCTTTGTTGACTGCTGCGGTGAAAAGATCGAGGGAGTTCAGGGTATAGGAATTTTCGAGGAAGCCCAACCCTTCGTTCACTTTCGCCAAACCACCGACTCGGCGTACGTTGCCATTGTTCACGTAAGAAAGGGCTTCAAACAAAGCCGGGAAACGTACACCCGATTGGTAGGAGATGCGGTAATTCCATTTTTCATTCGGTGAATAAACGGCGGCCACCCGCGGATTCCAACGCCCGGGGAAATCGTAGTTGTGGTCGTACCGAATCGAAGCAACCAGTTTTAATTTTTCTTCGAACAACAACTTCGTAGCCTGAGCAAACGCACCCAGTTTGGAATACCTCACTTTTTCACCTCCGGGCAGAGTACGCTCTTCAATCGGACGGCTAAAATCAACGAAGTTGTTGCCATCGGGAATCACCTCATTGACCCGCAAATCGGTGCCCAGCAACAAACTCACTTTTTCCTTAAACCAATGCGAAGCATCGTATTGTAGCTCACCGTGGTACAAGTGGCTGCGTTGCCAGAGCGCTGCTCCACCTGTCGCAGGGGCGCCCGTGATCAGGGAAGCGTGATCCCAGTTGTTGATGCTGATGATCTTGTTTTTCAAATCCTGGAATGCCTGAGTACCTGGTTCGGGGCGACCTTGGTCGGCGCGAGCACGGGCCGCGAGGTGCGCCTCAGTCAGGGACTTACCTTGGTCGATGCCGCTTTGTAGGGTAGTTTGATACAAGGCACTCCAATCTTTATTGGTTTTGGTCGTCAATTCAAAATTGTCCACAAGGGGTTTGAGGTTGTATGAATCGCCCGTGTTTTCGTCAGTGAAATACACCCGGGCGGTGAGCCGCTTGTTCTTGAGTTCAAGCGAATGGTTTTGCACCACTGCATTGTTGAGCCTGATTTTGTTGCCGCGCTGGAAGGTACCATCCATACTCCCGTAGCGGTAGTTGTAGCTCAACTCCCAATCTTTGAAGGGACGGTAAAATAGGCCACCCGAAAACTTCAGGTTGCTCACCTGAGGTTCGGTTAGGTCTTTTTCCCAATAGCCGGTGCGGCGCACGTTGAAGGTTTGGCGTTTGCCCAGATAGTTGACGGCTACGGCTACGTTGTTGTTGCGCTCATCGCCGTAGCGGTTCCAGGCATCATAGGCGGGGTTGCTTTCGCCGCTGCCCAGTTCCGGGAAAGCTGGATTGGCGGATGCTCTGTTGCTGGCATTTTGATCCACAGCAGCCGAAGACACCCAGTCAATGCCCTGGAAGTAGCTGACGTTTAGCTTTACGGCCAGTTTTTCATTTTTATCTAAAACCTTGGCAAAGCGCAAGGCGGTTTCAGTCATCAATGCAGCGTCGTGGTCAATGTTGTCAACATGGTTCACCCCAACGCGCTGGTAAAAACTCAGGCCCTGGCTCAAAAATGGATTTTTGCTGCGCAAATGGGCCAGACCATTGATGGAGTTGATCCCATACAATGCCGAAGCCGAGCCGGGTGTAATTTCTACCGAAGCAATATCCAGTTCTGAAGGGCCAATGGTGTTGCCGAGGGGTACACCCAAGGTAGCCGCTTGTACATCCACTCCGTCCACCAACTGCATAAAGCGAAAGTTGTTCGGGTTGTTGAAGCCCCGGGTATTGGGCACTTTAAAGGTCAAGCTGGAGGTAGTCAGTTGTACCCCCTTTACGTTTTCCAAGGCATCGTAATAAGATGCGGCGGGTGTTTCCCGAATGGCCCGAATGTCTAGTTTTTCAATGGCCACCGGCGATTTGAACAGGCGCTCTTCCACCCGCGAGGCGGTAACGACCATTTCATTCGACATCATCACCAGTGGCTGCAATTGGAATTGCAGTTTGGCGCGTTCATTTTCTACGGTAAAGACCTGTTTTTCGTAGCCGATAAAACTGATTTCCAGGGTAAAGGGAAAACGGAGGTAGCTTTTGATGACAAATTGTCCATTGTCATCGGTAGTAGCACCAGCCTCATGTTCACGAATGTACACGGTGGCGTTGGCCAAGGGTGTTTTTGCAGCGGCGTCTTTGACTTGGCCACTGATTTCAACCAGGGTGTTTTGGGCGCTGGCCCAGTTGAACCATACGCTGATTCCCCAAAAAATTAAAAGGTAGAAGAACTTGTTCATAAGCCTTGTTTGGTTTGGATATGGGAAAGTATATATTGAAATTAATCGATAAATTACATCAAAAAAATAGAGTTTTAATCCATAAAAAAACCACCCTTTTAAGGATGGCTTTTTTATGAGTTTACCTATTAAAATAACCAGCTATACAAATTATAACTTTGGGACAAGATAATGGTGATCCCCACCAGAAACATCAAGGTTTTGGGGCGAATTTGACGAACCAACAAAGCCCCCAATGGCGCCGCCATTAAACCACCCGTAATGAGTCCGAGCACAACTTGCCAGCTTTCTACCACCACAAATACCAAGAATACCATCGTACTGAAAAAAGCTACAAAAAACTCTGCTGTGTTCACTGTACCTACTGCTTCACGAGGGTCATTGCCCTGATTGACGATATTAGAGGTGACAATTGGCCCCCAACCACCACCGCCAATGGAGTCAAAAAAACCGCCAAATGCACCCAACAAAGAGACAAACTTAACCTCGGTTTTGGGACGCTGGGTGCGAAAGCTCTTCAACAGAATCAATACACCCAGAAATAGCAAATACATGGTGATGTACGGCTTAATCAATTTGCCATCAAATACCTCCGAGATCATATAAGCACCAACAACTGCGCCCAAAATGCCCGGCAAAATGAGACGGAGCAACAATTTTCGATCCACATTACCCAAATACAAATGGGACAAGCCAGAGGCTCCGGCAGTAAAAACCTTCGTCGTGTGGACACTGGCCGTGGCTACCGCAGGTGAAACCCCAAAATAGAAAAGCAAGGAAGTACAAGTAACTCCATGCGCCATACCTAATGCACCATCGATCAACTGGGCAATAAATCCAGTCAATAGGTAACCCAAAAATGTCCAGTCAAAAGCAAAAGCTGTCTCACTGCCGCCTTTGTTGATGATGCCCCAAAAGAGATATAGGGCCATGGCCACTTTCATGGCTATTATCAGTAGGGTTATGTGTTTGAGGGTAATTCTTTCGAGCATATTTCGTGGTTGTGTATAGATCATGGTTGTGATTGTTGGCCTTGCAGAATAAATTAGTCAAAACTACTTATCGGCAAAAATAGAAGTATATTTTCAAAAGTCTAGTTTTTAGATAGGATTTTTGAAAAATTAATTGCACTGATGATTTTTTACATGAATTAGGGTGATAGCGCAACGATGTATGGACTTTAATGGTATTTTTCATTCGAATAAAAACCCACCCAACCTTGAACATCAAAACCCATCTCAAAAACAGCTCCTCTTACCGCGTCAGTGGCATGCTACGCATCGTTGGCCCCGACGAGCCCTTCCTTGGCCCGGGGCGGATTGAACTCATGGAACGCATTGCTGCCACCGGCTCGATCAACAAAGCGGCCAAAGAAATGGGCATGTCCTACAAAAAAGCCTGGCTGATGGTACAATCCCTCAATCGGCAGGCTGAGACGCCCTTGATTGTAACCCAAACGGGTGGTGAGCAGGGTGGGGGAGCCCAGCTTAGTGAAACCGCTCAAGCCCTCATTCAAACTTACCGCGAGCTGCGCCAGCGCTTTGAAGCTTTTTTGCAGCAAGAAACCCAAAACCTATTGTGCGGGGAATAACCCTGGATCAAGCTGACGGAATAGCATTTGATTGAACTTTTTTTCCTTTTCGTTATTTCTTTAAAAATATAACGCTATTTTAGCAGCGGCTTCCTTACAAGCGCCAAGGGCGCATCATTCTAAGGTGTTCTTAGGTGCCTAAGGTGGTTCAAAATGAGCCTAGTTGGTTCTGAAAACTTTAGAGTTTTTAATTTGAACCACCTTAGGCACCTAAGAACACCTTAGTTAAGCAATAAACCGGATCCAAATTTGTCTATTGATATTAGGTTATATACGGCAACCGGGGCTTCTTTTCGAGAATGAAAAGGAGCCTACGGTTCTTTTAAAAAACAAGATGACTTTGTATGAAATGTCTGCCTTTTATTATTGTAGCTCTATTTTTCTTTGCTCTCCCCCTGCAAGCCCAAGACCTCTCCGTAGCCGCCGCCGCCAATGTCCGTTTTGCCCTCGAAGACATTGAAAAAGCCTTTGAAGCCAAAACCAAACTCAAGGTGGAAATTAACTATAGCTCCTCCGGCAAACTGAGCACCCAAATCACCCAAGGCGCTCCTTTTGATGTGTTTGTATCTGCTGATGAAGAATACCCGCAGGGTTTACAAAAAGCCGGAATGACGGCCAATGCACCCAAGGTGTATGCCCAAGGCACCCTGGTGTTGTGGAGTACCCAGCCCGGGCTGGTGCTCAAGGCTGATGGTAAAATACTGTTGGACGCGCGGGTGAACAAAATTGCAGTGGCCAACCCCCGAACGGCCCCTTATGGGCGAGCAGCGATTGAATGGCTCAAAAAAAAGGGCCTGTACGCTAAGGTAGAAAGCAGACTGGTATACGGCGAAAGCATTGCCCAAACCACCCAATACATCCTGGCTGGTGCCTGTGAAGTGGGCCTGACCGCCAAATCGATGGTAATGGCCGAAGAGATGCGCGGCAAAGGCAAATGGGTAGACATTGACCCTAAGCACCACGAGCCGATTCGTCAGGCGGCAGTGATTACGAACTATGGGCAAAAGCAGCATCCTGTCGCCAGCCGAAAATTTTTTGACTTCCTATTTTCAGCGGAAGCCAAAAAGATTTGGAAAAGATATGGGTATCAGTGATTCCTTTTATCGCTGTTTTGCTGGTACAAGTCTGAAGACTGCACTACTGTAAATGCTGCTCATTGCTGATACCCACCCTTTAATTTCGCTTTTGCTACTCAAAGAAAATTTTGAATGCTTTGTTAATAGATGTTGGATAGAAGACCATTTTTATTTGCCAAATTTCCCCCCATTCCCTACCTTCGCCCCCGATCTACGGTGCCATACCACCCGGCGGGTGGTGCATGGCTTAATAGGGAATCCGGTGCAAAACCGGAGCTGTCCCCGCAACTGTAAGTTTCGATCAGGCTGTGCGCACAGCCTTTTTAGTTGCTGCCCTTTTCTAGCCACTGGAGCAAATCTCAACTCCGGGAAGGCTGGCGGCAATGAAACGAGCCAGGAGACCTGCCGCTGATAATCCTTAGTCGACACCCGCGGACGGACGGGTTTGGGCCGAGTGCTTGTCACCTTATTGCTTATGGCCATCTCTGGGCGGACTTCCGGTATGGAAAACCTATGGGTGTGCCACAATTTTTAACCATGTTTAAAGCATTCAACACGCTGGCATTGGCACTAGGACTATGTGCTGCAAGTCCAGTATTCCTGTTTTCCCAAAACAGCACAACAGCAGATTCCACCAAACAACTCGATCAGGTGGTCATCACGGCCACCAAACACGAGCGCAAGCAAAGCCAAACGGGTAAAGTACTCACGGTGATTAGCGCGGAAGTTTTGGAGCGCTCTTCCGGCCAAACCCTGGCTGAATTGCTCAATCGCCAGGTCGGCATCATCATCAACGGCGCTCAGAACAACCTGGGCACCAACCAGAATGTCTACATTCGGGGTGCCGGAATCGGTTATTCGCTGATTTTACTGGATGGGATTCCCCTCAATGACCCTGCCAATTTGAACAACAATTTTGACCTGAACCTTATCCCCATCGATCAAATCGAACGCATTGAAATCCTGAAAGGTGGACAATCCACCCTGTATGGCTCCGATGCCCTGGCCGGAGTCATCAACATCATCACCAAAAAAAGTTTTCAAAAGCCGCTGGAGCTCCAGGCTTTGCTGGGAGCGGGCAGTTACGGCACCTGGAAGGGAAACCTTACGCTGGGTGGACAAAGCGAAAAGACCAGTTACAGCGCCCAGTACAGCCATTTGAATAGCCAAGGTTTTTCCTCTGCTTCAGATGAAAAAGGGCTGGGCAATTTTGACAAGGATGGTTTTGTGGAAAACAACCTCAGTGCGCAACTCAAACAGCGCATTGTACCTGGCCTTTTACTCAAGGGCCTATTCAACTACAATACGTATACTGCCGACATTGATGCGGGCGCTTTTGTGGATGATCGCGATTACATCACGGCAAGCAACAACCTTCTGGGGGGTGCAGGGCTGGTTTTTGACAAACAATACTTGCGTCTGACAGTAAACTATGTGTACAACGCCACCGAGCGGATTTTTGAAGACGATTCGACCTCCGTACCGGCGACGGCTTTTGACAAATATTCCCGCACGGACTACCAGGGCAAATCCAATTTTTTAGAAGCCTACGGCAATTTTAAGTTTGGGCAAAAAATGGACTTTCTGCTGGGCATCGAAAACCGCAACCAAAACATGAGTCAGTTCTACCGCTCAATCAGCGATTTTGGAGAATATGTGGACGAGTTGAATGCCGATTTTACGCAGTCTAACCTCCTGAGCACTTACGCCTCATTAAATGTGTCCAAACTTGGCATTTTTGGGTTTGAAGTAGGGGGGAGATTTAATCAACACTCCGAATTTGGGACCTTCACGACCTACAATGTGAACCCCTATATTCTCCTCAAGCAACAATTCAAAGCCTTCGTCAACTTGTCGAGCAGTTTTAAAGCGCCTACGCAGTACCAACTTTTCTCAATATATGGTAACCAGGAACTGAGACCAGAAACGGGTACCAACTTTGAAGCAGGAGCACAATGGTTCAGCAAAGATCAAAGCACTCAGTTTCGGGCCGTTTATTTCCAACGTTCGTTGCAGGATGTGATCATTTTCCGCTCTACCTCGGCGCCTCCTTTTGGTCAATACCTCAATTTTAACCGACAGGATGATGCGGGTTTGGAGTTGGAAGGGCAAATGCAATGGTCCAAACTCAAATTGGGTTTCAATTACACTTACGTGGATGGTCAGGTGACCACGAGGCTAAGCTCAGGTCGGGACACTACTTATTTTAACCTGCTTCGTCGCCCTAAACATGCCTTCAACCTGAATTTAGGCTATAGCTTGAGTAAAAAATGGGAGGCCAGCTTATCGGTACGCAGCGTCAGCAAACGCATTGACAATTACTTCGACAACAGTACTTTCGAATCCTCCGAGGTGGAATTGGATCCTTATCTGACCCTGGATTTGTACCAGGAATACCGGATCAAGCCGAATTTGAAAGTCTTTTTGGATTTGCGGAATCTCGGCAATCAAATGGCGCTTGACCTTTATGGGTACAATTCCCGGAGGTTTAATTTTATGCTGGGCTTGGTGGGGAAGTTTTAGTAGAATGACTTACTTTATGCACATATGAAGCAGCTTCGCTGCTGAGCATCGTAGATGCACAACTAAGGTGTTCTAAGGTGCCTAAGGTGGTTCAAAAAGAAATCTAGTCTGACGTTTTAAATTGAACCACCTTAGGCACCTTAGAACACCTTAGGAATTATGCGTAGTTGATAAGGCTATGGTCAACAATTTTATACATGATGGGGCAGGCTATCCCCCCATTTCCTCCAACAACCAACTTCGGTTGATCACACTATCTGTTGCCTCTATTTTTGCCCGCAAGGCTTTTAATTTCTCCTCCAGGACACTACGGGTGTACATTCCATGGTGTTTCAATTCCACCAATTTTTTGGCAAAGCGCAGGAAGTTTGTGTATTCTTTGCGCTGAGTAGGCGACATTTTTTTGTTGCGCATCACAAAAATGCGGAAGGTTTCGATCAGCGACAGCAATGCTTCGGTGTCCTTGAGGGCATAATAAGTCCGCAACATCAAGAAGTTTGAGTTCAAATAATACATAACATCCGTAAACTGCACGTGCAGCAGGTTGGACAATACCTGTTTGTACTGCTTTTTATTGTAAAACAAATAGGCCAGGTTGTAATTGTATACGTTGTCGCGTTTTGAAACTGGGAGTAACATTTTGTATTCCTGTAAAAAACTTTCCGTCCAGTCAAATTCGCGCAAGTTTCCGCCCAGGGTAGCAATGTTTTTGTAGTTGTACTCGGTGATCATTCCATTGCTCAAGAGGAGTTTGGTTTCCAACCCCCGCTTGTACAAGCCAAATAACTCGCGTTTGTAGTCTTCATCGCCCGTCATGCTGCGCCGAATGCAATAATTGCTGGCGAATCCGTACAAATCCTGTTTCGCTTCGGGGCTGAAATGGTCAAAGGATTCATTGAGCATCCGTTTTAGTTCCTGGTAATGTGCCGCATTGCCTTCATCCTGCATGGTTTGTAGAATGGTCCAATACAAGCGGATCGACCAATCCTGGTCGCTTGCAGGGGTGTCGATGTAATGGGTTTGAACGTGCTTCAACAGGGGCGTAAGTAGTCCAAAGTCGTAATGGGTATTTACCTGCATCGAATTGGCGGTCAAGTGGCAGCAGTTGCGGAGCTTCTCGATCAAAAAAGAGCGATCAAGATGATCGAGCATGGACTGGAAGGTTTCGGTTTTGGTTCGATCCACGTAGTGACCACCGTAATACCCCAGGTTGTAATCCATCCGGTAGTGCGCGTGATGGAAAAAATAGTCTTCATATTTTTGATCGGCCAGGTGTTTTTCCAGGAGTTTGGCACGATTGTTCATCAGTTCAAACTGGTTGCGCTCGAAAGTAGCCTCCAGGGTGTACAAGTCTTCGAGCAAAGGTTGTTTTTCAATGTAGTCGATGGCTAAAAACCGATGAAACAGTTTTTTAAGGTTCGACATCACATTGTGCAACTTCTGCTCGTCAAAAGTGCTCTTCGGAAAAATCTTTTGGTACACTTTCTCCCGATTCAGTGGAGCGTCCCCTTTTGCAACTGACTTGAGGATCAATTCCAGCAAGTCTATCGTTGGTTTGTGCTGATTAAAAAAAGGCGATTGCACCAACTGACGGAGGCGTTCCCGGTCGCGTGGACCCAATTCGGAGATGTATTTTACGAGTTTGCTGTCCTTCATAAAAAGGTAAAAAATTATTTTTTAGGCTAAAATATGGGTTTAAAAAATTGATTAACAATGGTTTAAGCCATAAAACTACCCTTGTGTTAGTCCAGTAAGATAGTTAATTGTACTTATTTTCACAATATCGTCCCCCTACATTTGTATCATGAAGAAGGACAAACAACATCCTTTGGAATAAAAAACGGCTCACGCTAGCAAATTGTAATTCCTACGACGACGACGACCTAAATTTTTTTTAAGACGACAAGGACCAACACTGACAAATTTTTTTTCCCACTGAATGTAAAATTTCTTGGCGCCCCCAACGCCGTTAATTTTGGGGATTTATAATCTCATGAGTGCGTTGGAAGGGTTCCGTAAATACTATTGCGGAACCCTTTTTTTTTAAGCATTCACCAGCTACAATGGTGAGTGACATCTACCCTTTTTATCCCTTCAAATCCTGGGCAATGCCTACATCCACGGGGCAATGCCCTTTTTTATGCGCATGAATGTAGAAAGAAGCTGCCTCGCAATATTCTACGGGACAGCTCCTTTCATTCGATTAGCAGATTAGCACATCAACCAATCCGCACATTAGACTTATTTACGCCAAGGCAAACTATTCACTTTTTTACCAATGCCATAACCCAAAGCAACGCCTGATGTCGCATCCATTCGGAAGTGTACCCCAATTGGCAAGCGGGAGTAAGCATTTTCTTCAGCCATTTGGCGGAAGCTGTTGAAGGAACGAGGTTTGCCGATGAACTCGGTACGGCCTTCATGGCAACGATCGGTGAACTGGTAATTTTCCCCAAAAAGGCCTGAGAAAATTTCGGCAGCAACCGCACCAAAGGTAGCATGGCCCGAAGGATAGGCAGGGAAGGGGGGCGTGAAATAACGGCCAGAGCCATCAGGGCACATCACCGAATTCCAGGTATTTGCTCCAGGCATTACTTCGCGGATGTAATCAATTGGACGTTCGTAGTTGTAGGTGAATTTTTGGTGCCAGGCACGGATACCGGCATCACAAAGTCCCAAACCCACCCGAGCGTATACTTCTACCGCTTCACCCAGGCTCAACTTCTCTTTTTCGATCAGTTGATTGGCTACCGCAATAAAACGCCCTGCAGGCGTAAAGGTCAACGTAGCGCAATCATCACTCCAAAAGTCGGCAATCCAATGCTCAGTAGGTGCTCCACCTGCCTTGATTTGATTGACCAATTTGAAGGGCTCCAGTGCTTGCTTGTAAATTTCGGAATTGGGATCGGTGCTGTAAGCCAGTGGTTCGGGGCACTTATCTGTAGCATCCGCTACAAAAGTGCGCACCTTGCCCCAATAAGGCAACAAGGCTGGAGAATAATCAGGGAATGTAGGCTGCCATTTGCCCGCACCAGTGGGTGGAACGTAGGAGGGGTCGCTGGTTCGCAAAAAAGCTCCGTCGCCATCTTTATCCGTTCTGGACCAGTTGAATACGGCATCAGCTACCTGCCGGCCATAGTCAAGCGAGCGTACATACACGTCATTGGGTACCTCAAACCGGAACTTTTCATTGTTGTCCTGCTCCAGAGAATAGACCGCGAACAACTGGGCCGCTGGGGCAGTAGGATAAAAATGTGTGATTGACCGGGCATAGGTAGCATTCAGCACCGTTGGCCAATGGTAATCTTCACCAGCATTTGGTTCAGGAACGTCCAATCCTTTGAAGTAGGCATCAAAAGAATTGTATTTGCCCGACATGCCATTGACGATGGCTTCATAAGCTGCTAAACCAGTGTAGCCTAAAGTACGCGCAGCGATGGGAGGGCGGTAACCAGTGGAAAAGCGTTCAACATTCAATTGTACATTGTTCCAGGCTAAGGCCAGCTCGTAGGTCTCCTTCAGAGGGTCTCCGGTTGGATTGTCCGTAATATCGGTAGGATCGTCTTTTTGGCAGTTAAATACTACCACTGCCAGTAGGGCCGCTATGGCCGTGTTGCGAAGAGTGAGTAGCCAATTTCTCATAGGATTATTGTTGACTTGTTAGAATGGATGAATCAGTTTATTGACAAGCCTCTTTGGCAGCTCGCAGGAATTTTTTGTTCCATTGTGCTGCAGCCTGAGGGTTTTGGTGTTCCACTTTCATCAAAAAATCCAACACCCGTTTTTCTTGTGTCTCGCGCTGCACTTTTAGTTCCATGACCTGGAGTGCAATCAGTGAATCAATCTGGCCACTGCGGGTAATCAGATTGAGCGAAACCGTGTCAAGCGTGGTGTAGAAAATTTTGAATTGTTTCAAGAGACCAGCATTGCGGATTTTGATCATGTTCTCCCGGCGACCAGGAGGCATGGTATCAGGCAATACTTGATCCAGGCGAGTAGATACTTTGTCCCAAAGTGAATCAATGGTATGTTCGTAACGTTGATTGGTACAATTGAGCTGCTTGAGTTCGGCAAAAAGACTGTTGCCTTCAGCTTCGAAAGGCAATTCTTTTGAATTACATGCCGTACATACCAAACATACTACCAAAAAGTGATACTTATTCATACAAGCACTGATCAAAAATAGGTTTTGAGAACACTCAACTTGTTTCATTGAGCAATAAAAGGTCAGTAAGGGAGGAAACGATAACTAAATCGATCAAGAAAACGCAAAAAAATGATCAATACTGTAGGACGATTTTTCTCGAACAAAAAGAATTACAAATAATTAGCAGCAAATGTAAAAACTATGTCGTCAACTTGTCAAGTTTTTGGTAGCTTTTTTTTCAAGGCTCACCCTTCTGATTTCAGATAACGGCTCTATATATTAAGGCATAAGCAAGCAGTTGGATTTTTTTCAATCGATTTGCAGGAGAGAAATTAAAAAATGGGCAAAAAATACGTTTTTGAAAGAAAAAAAGGGAAGGCACTTTCCTTAAAAAGGGAGTTTAAGATATAGGTTAAAAAATTGAAAATGAATGAAGTAGGTAGGTTTTTGCATCAACAAAAAAACCAGTAATTTGAAAAGATGTACTTAGCAGCCAAGAAAAAAGATAAGACATTTGTATTGTCAGAAGGAAATAAGCGATCAACTACTAACAACCAGGACGACAAAACGAAAACCAGAACCTCAGTTAAAAACGCATTTATAATCCCGTGAACAAAACAATTTTTTTGTTTCTCAAAGATTTTTTTAGGATGTCAAACGAGATGTCCTTGGTATGTAGATAGCCTCTCAAAGCTCTTTTTGGAAAGCCGGTTGGGTTACCCGACCGGTTTTTTTATTTTTGTCTCAAAGCAAGTGCAAAATAAAGCTTTTCTTTACAACATTCAAGTATTATATAAAATTTTTTATTAAATGAGCCAACATCTCGTTGCGCCTTCGCTTCTCGCCGCTGATTTTACTCAATTGGCCGCTGAAATGGACCTCGTCAATCGCAGTCAAGCCGATTGGCTTCACTTCGATGTCATGGATGGGCGTTTTGTACCAAATCTTTCATTCGGATTCCCTGTATTAGAAGCAGTGCGAAAACTGTGCCAAAAACCCATCGACGTTCATTTAATGATCGTAGAACCCGAAAAATACATCTCCGAGTTCCGCGACCGGGGCGCCGATGTGATTACAGTGCACTACGAAGCCTGCACGCACCTGCACCGCACGATCCAGCAAATCAAAGCCAGCGGGGCCAAGGCCGGAGTAGCGTTGAACCCACACACTCCGGTGGAGCTCCTCGACGACATCCTGGAAGATGTGGATTTGATCCTGATCATGTCGGTCAATCCGGGCTTTGGCGGACAAAAATTCATTTATCGCACCCTTCCTAAAATCCGCCGCTTAAAAGATCGTTTGATAGAGCGAAACCTCAATCCACTGATCGAAATTGACGGCGGGGTTGGCCTACAAAACGCCGAAGAGTTGCTCAAAGCCGGTGCCAATGTGCTGGTGGCGGGCAATAGTGTTTTTGCGGCCAAAGATCCTGAAGCTACCATTGCCCAATTGAAGGCGATCGGGGAGGAGGTGTACAAATTTTAAGGTTCCAGAGTTCCTAGGTTCCAAAGTTCCAGGGTTGGGACGCCGAACCCTGGAACTTTGGAACCTAGGAACTCTGGAACTTTAAAACATGAAACAAACCATACTTTGCCTTTTTACTTTCCTTTGGATTGCAAGCGTCTCCGCTCAGGAAGACAATCTCGCCCGCATCACCGGAACCGTTAAAGATGGCTCCAACAACCAGATGGTTGAATTGGTCACCATCTACGTTCGAGGCACCCAAATCAATACGTCCAGCTCCGAGAATGGCCGCTACAGTCTGGATGTACCCGCCAACCGCGACCTGGAACTGATTTTTTCCAGAGTAGGCTACAAAGAATCAGTCGTAAACGTCAAATCCATGCCGCCGCGCAGTGCCAAACAGATTGACGTGGAGTTGGCTCCCATCGATTCAGACATTGAATTTGTGGTGCGGGAAAGCCGCCTTGAAACGGCAGGTATGGTGCGCGAAGGGGTAGATCAGTTCAAAGTCCTACCTACTACCACGGGCAACCTGGAAAGTATTTTGCCAAGTATAGCCTTGGGCACCAGCAGTGGTACGGGAGGTGAACTCAG